>NZ_AYXJ01000006.1:0-223393 GCF_000681415.1 Pandoraea sp. E26 | reverse complement strand
ATGGAAGTTCGCGAACTCCTTTCGAAGTACGACTTCCCGGGCGACGATCTGCCGATCATCAAGGGTTCGGCCAAGCTGGCGCTGGAAGGCGACAAGGGCGAACTCGGCGAAGTGGCCATCATGAACCTGGCCGACGCCCTCGACACGTACATCCCGACGCCGGAGCGCGCCATCGACAAGCCGTTCCTGATGCCGGTGGAAGACGTGTTCTCGATCTCGGGCCGCGGCACGGTTGTGACCGGTCGCGTTGAGTCGGGCATCATCAAGGTCGGCGAAGAAATCGAAATCGTCGGTATCAAGATGGATGGCGGCAAGCCGCAAATCGACAAGACGACCTGCACGGGCGTGGAAATGTTCCGCAAGCTGCTCGACCAGGGTCAGGCCGGCGACAACGTCGGTATCCTGCTGCGCGGCACGAAGCGTGAAGACGTGCAGCGTGGTCAGGTGCTGGCCAAGCCGGGCTCGATCAAGCCGCACATGCACTTCACGGGCGAAGTGTACGTTCTGTCGAAGGATGAAGGTGGTCGTCACACCCCGTTCTTCAACAACTACCGTCCGCAGTTCTACTTCCGTACCACGGACGTGACGGGCTCGATCGTTCTGCCGGCCGACAAGGAAATGGTCATGCCGGGCGACAACGTGTCGATCGAAGTCAAGCTGATCGCCCCGATCGCCATGGACGAAGGTCTGCGTTTCGCAATCCGCGAAGGTGGCCGTACCGTCGGCGCCGGCGTGGTTGCCAAGATCCTCGACTAATTCGCGGATTCGATGGAACGGGCGCCGGTTCGCCGGCGCCTGTTTCAGAAATGTCTGTTTGCTCTTTGTGATGTACCCGGCACCCGAACGAGGGCTGCCACGCTCTTTGGAGAATTTCCATGCAGAACCAGAAGATCCGCATTCGCCTGAAGGCTTTCGACTACCGCCTGATCGACCAGTCGGCCGCCGAAATCGTTGAGACCGCCAAGCGCACCGGCGCCATCGTCAAGGGCCCGGTGCCCCTGCCGACGCGCATCGAGCGTTTCGACATCCTGCGTTCGCCGCACGTCAACAAGACGTCGCGCGACCAGCTCGAGATCCGCACGCACCAGCGCCTGATGGACATCGTCGATCCGACCGACAAGACGGTCGATGCGCTGATGAAGCTCGACCTGCCGGCTGGCGTCGACGTCGAAATCAAGCTGCAGTAAGGCTTGCGAGCGACTTTGCTCTTGAAAGCCCCGCCAATGCTGAACCGGCGGGGCTTTTGTTATGCGATTTAGCAACACTTGTCAAGCGATAAAGGCTCGTCTATAATGTCGGGCTCAAGTGTAGTTTTGAAAAGATGGCCCACGTCCGTGGACCATCCTTTTGTCATTTAGCCCCGGCCAATCGCAGTCGGGAATGGAGAAAATCATGAGCCTTGGCCTTGCCGGTCGCAAGGTTGGCATGACGCGTATTTTCACGGAAGACGGTGATTCGATCCCCGTTACCGTGATCGACGTGTCTAACAACCGTGTGACGCAAATCAAGACGGATGAAACGGACGGCTACACCGCCGTTCAAGTCACTTTCGGTAAGCGTCGCGCCACGCGCGTGACCAAAGCCGCCGCTGGCCACTTCGCGAAAGCGGGTGTCGAAGCCGGTGAAATCCTCAAAGAGTTCCGCGTTGACGCCGCCAAAGCTGCAGAGCTGAAGGTGGGCGACGTTGTGAGCACCGATCTGTTCCAGGTGGGCCAGAAGGTCGACGTGCAAGGCGTGTCGATCGGTAAGGGCTACGCCGGTACCATCAAGCGTTACAACTTCGGTTCGGGCCGCGCATCGCACGGTAACTCGCGTTCGCACAACGTTCCGGGTTCGATCGGTATGGCGCAGGATCCGGGTCGTGTGTTCCCGGGTAAGCGCATGACGGGTCACCTGGGTGACGTTACGACCACGGTGCAGAATCTCGTGATCGCGCGTATTGACGCTGAACGTGGCCTGATCTTCGTGAAGGGTGCCATTCCTGGCGCCAACGAAGGCAAGGTTTTCGTGACCTCGGCTGTCAAGGCCAAACTCGCGAAGGGAGCGTAACAATGGAACTGAAGCTCCTGAATGAGCAAGGTCAGGAAGGCGCTGCTGTCAACGCGTCGGACGTCGTGTTCGGCCGTGACTACAACGAAGCGCTGATCCATCAGGTCGTGGTGGCTTACCAAGCCAACGCCCGTAGCGGCAATCGTGCGCAGAAAGACCGTGAACAGGTCAAGCACACGACGAAGAAGCCGTGGCGTCAGAAGGGTACGGGCCGTGCTCGTGCCGGTATGTCGTCGAGCCCGCTGTGGCGCGGCGGTGGCCGTATCTTCCCGAATTCGCCGGAAGAGAACTTCACCCACAAGGTCAACAAGAAGATGTACCGCGCCGGTGTGTGCTCGATTCTGTCGCAGCTCGCCCGTGAAGGTCGTCTGTCGGTCGTCGAGGACATCAAGCTGGATGCTCCGAAGACCAAACTGCTCGCTGAAAAGATCAAGGCCATGGGTCTTGAGTCGGTGCTGCTGATCACGGATAGCGTGGACGAGAACCTGTTCCTGGCCTCGCGCAATCTGGCTCACGTTGCCGTCACCGAGCCGCGTTTCGCCGACCCGCTGTCGCTCATCTACTTCAAGAAGGTGCTGCTGACGAAGGGCGCGATCGCCAAGATTGAGGAGATGCTGTCATGAGCGACGTGCGTAAAAACGACCATCGTCTGTACCAGGTCCTGCTCGCGCCGGTGATCTCCGAAAAGGCGACGCTGGTGGCTGACAAGAATGAACAAGTGGTGTTCCAAGTTGCACGCGACGCGAACAAGCAAGAAGTGAAGGCTGCGGTTGAGCTTCTCTTCAAGGTTGAAGTCGAGTCGGTGCAGATCCTGAACCGCAAGGGCAAGCAAAAGCGCTTTGGCCGCTTCATGGGTCGTCGCGACCACGAGAAGAAGGCCTACGTCAGCCTGAAGCCGGGTCAGGAAATCAATTTTGAAGCGGAGGCCAAGTAATCATGGCACTCGTCAAAACGAAACCGACGTCGCCGGGCCGCCGTTCGCTGGTCAAGGTCGTCAACAAGGATCTGCACAAGGGCAAGCCGTTCGCCCCGCTGCTCGATACCAAGAGCAAGACCGCTGGCCGTAACAACAACGGTCACATCACCACCCGTCACATGGGTGGCGGTCACAAGCAGCACTACCGTATCGTCGATTTCCGTCGCAACAAGGACGGCATCACGGCGAAGGTCGAGCGCCTGGAATACGATCCGAACCGCAGCGCGAACATCGCACTGTTGTGCTACGCCGACGGCGAGCGTCGTTACATTCTTGCACCGAAGGGCATGACCGTCGGCCAGCAAGTGGTGAGCGGCTCGGAAGCGCCGATCAAGGCTGGCAACACGCTGCCGATCCGCAACATTCCGGTCGGTACGACGATTCACGGCATCGAACTGCAACCGGGCAAGGGTGCGCAGATCGCGCGCGCTGCCGGTACGTCCGCAATGCTGCTGGCTCGCGAAGGCACGTACGCTCAAGTGCGTCTGCGTTCGGGTGAAGTCCGTCGCGTGCACATCGAGTGCCGCGCCACCATCGGTGAAGTCGGCAACGAAGAGCACAGCCTGCGCCAACTGGGCAAGGCCGGTGCGAAGCGTTGGCGCGGTATTCGCCCGACCGTTCGCGGTGTGGCGATGAACCCGGTGGATCACCCGCACGGTGGTGGTGAAGGTCGTACGGCTGCTGGTCGTCATCCGGTCAGCCCGTGGGGTCAGCATACCAAGGGTAAGCGTACCCGCTCGACCAAGCGCACCGACAGCATGATCGTTCAGCGTCGCGGCAAGAAGCGTTAATTGGAGCTAGCAAATGACTCGTTCTGTTAAAAAAGGTCCGTTTTGCGACGCTCATCTGCTGAAGAAAGTGGAAGCGGCAGCTGCATCGCGTGACAAGAAGCCGATCAAGACCTGGTCGCGTCGTTCGACCGTCCTGCCCGATTTCATCGGCCTGACGATCGCTGTGCACAATGGCCGTCAACACGTGCCGGTGTACGTGACGGAAAACATGGTCGGCCACAAGCTGGGTGAGTTCGCGCTCACCCGTACCTTCAAGGGCCATGCGGCCGACAAGAAGGCGAAGAAATAAGGGGCCGATCATGGAAGTGAAAGCAATTCATCGCGGTGCCCGTATCTCGGCGCAGAAGACGCGTCTGGTCGCTGACCAGATCCGCGGCCTGCCGCTGGAGCGTGCGCTCAATGTCCTGACCTTCTCGCCGAAGAAGGCCGCGGTCATCATCAAGAAGGTGCTGGAGTCGGCAATCGCCAACGCCGAGCACAACGAAGGTGCTGACATCGACGAACTGCGCGTCAAGGGCATTTACGTCGACAAGGCGACCTCGCTCAAGCGTTTCACCGCGCGCGCCAAGGGCCGTGGTAACCGCATCGAGAAGCAAACCTGTCACATCACTGTGACGCTGGGCAACTAAGGGGTCACGATGGGACAGAAAATTCATCCGACTGGCTTCCGTCTGGCTGTCAGCCGTAACTGGGCTTCGCGTTGGTACGCCAACAACCAGAATTTCGCGCAAATGCTGAAGGAAGACATCGGCGTTCGCGAATATCTGAAGAAGAAGCTGAAGAACGCTTCGGTCGGCCGCGTGGTCATCGAACGTCCGGCCAAGAATGCCCGCATCACGATTTTCAGCTCGCGTCCGGGCGTTGTGATCGGCAAGAAGGGCGAGGACATCGAAATCCTCAAGGCTGAGCTGCAGAAGCGCATGGGCGTGCCCGTGCACGTGAACATCGAGGAAATCCGCAAGCCGGAAACCGATGCGCAGCTGATCGCCGATTCGATCGCTCAGCAGCTCGAGCGCCGTATCATGTTCCGTCGCGCAATGAAGCGTGCGATGCAGAACGCGATGCGTCTGGGTGCCCAGGGCATCAAGATCATGAGCGCCGGCCGTCTGAACGGCATCGAAATCGCCCGTACCGAGTGGTATCGCGAAGGCCGTGTGCCCCTGCACACCCTGCGCGCCGACATCGACTACGCAACCTCGGAAGCGAAGACGACCTACGGCATCATCGGTATCAAGGTGTGGGTGTACAAGGGTGACACGCTGGGCCGCAACGACGCTCCGGTGGCTGAAGAGCCGGCGGAAGAAAAGCGTCCGCGCCGCAACGCGCGTCCGGGCGACCGCCGCCCCCGTCGTGACGATGCTGGCGACAAGGCCGGCGCGAAGCGCGGTGGTGCACGCCGCCCGGCTGGCAAGCCTGAAGGCGACGCCAAGACTGGAGAATAATCATGCTGCAACCGAAACGCAGAAAGTATCGCAAAGAGCAGAAGGGCCGTAACACTGGCGTCGCCACCCGTGGCAACGAAGTGTCGTTCGGCGAATTCGGCCTGAAGGCGGTCGGTCGTGGTCGTCTGACGGCTCGTCAAATCGAAGCCGCGCGTCGCGCCATGACTCGCCACATCAAGCGCGGTGGCCGTATCTGGATCCGTATCTTCCCGGACAAGCCGATCTCGCAAAAGCCGGCAGAAGTGCGTATGGGTAACGGTAAGGGTAACCCGGAGTACTACGTCGCCGAGATTCAACCGGGCAAGATGCTGTACGAAATGGACGGTGTGGATGAAGCGCTGGCGCGCGAGGCGTTCCGCCTGGCCGCAGCCAAGCTGCCGATTCAGACGACGTTCTTCGTGCGTCGCCTTGGCGCCTGAAGGGAGAATTTGAAATGAAAGCATCCGAACTTCGTGCCAAGGATGTCGACGGCCTGAACAAGGAACTGTCGGATCTGTTGAAGGCCCAATTCGGTCTTCGCATGCAAGCGGGCACCCAACAGCTGAGCAACACCAGCCAGCTGAAGAAGGTGCGCAAGGACATCGCGCGTGTGCGTACCGTGTTGACTGAGAAGGCGAGCCAGAAATGAACGATACCGCTAAGACCTCGCTGAAGCGTACCCTGGTGGGTAAGGTTGTCAGCGACAAGATGGACAAGACGGTTACCGTGCTGGTCGAGCGTCAAATGAAGCACCCGCTCTACGGCAAGTACATCGTGCGTTCGAAGAAGTACCACGCGCACGACGAGACCAACCAGTACAAGGAAGGCGATACGGTCGAGATTCAAGAATCCCGTCCGCTGTCGAAGACCAAGGCCTGGACGGTTTCCCGTCTCGTGGAAGCTGCCCGCATCATCTAAGGCACGCTGAAGCGAAGGCTTGACTTGCAAGTCCGGAATTATCATTGTATAATTCCGGACTTTCCGCTTCTTTCGCCAAAACCGGTCTTTGGTTTCGCAAGGAAGTGGATGGCTTCCGAGGCCGATTCGTATCCTCTGCGAGTCTGGTTGAGGTAGCAAAGTTGTCCACTTTTGAACGACTCAACCCAAACGGCACCCTTTGGTGCTGACGGGGACCAAGACTGACCGACATGTATGTGTCGGATTAAGTTGGGAAGATAACACCATGATTCAAACTGAAACCCGGCTCGAAGTAGCCGACAACACCGGTGCGCGCGAAGTGATGTGCATCAAGGTGCTGGGCGGCTCCAAGCGTCGCTACGCCGGCATTGGCGACATCATCAAGGTCAGCGTGAAGGATGCTGCCCCGCGTGGTCGCGTCAAGAAGGGCGAAATCTACAACGCAGTGGTCGTGCGCACCGCCAAGGGCGTGCGTCGCCAGGACGGCTCGCTGGTCAAATTCGACGGCAACGCCGCCGTGCTGCTCAACACCAAGCTCGAGCCGATCGGCACCCGTATCTTCGGGCCGGTTACGCGTGAACTGCGTACCGAACGCTTCATGAAGATCGTGTCGCTGGCCCCGGAAGTGCTGTAAGGAGCCGACACATGAACAAGATTCGCAAGGGTGACCAGGTCATCGTGCTGACGGGTAAGGACAAGGCCAAGCGTGGCACGGTCCTGGCCGTTGATGGCGACAAGTTGGTCGTCGAGGGCGTGAACGTTGCCAAGAAGCACGTCAAGCCGAACCCGATGAAGGGCACGCAAGGTGGCGTGGTCGACAAGACGATGCCGATCCACGTTTCGAACGTGGCGCTGGTGGATGCCAATGGCAAGCCGTCGCGCGTGGGCATCAAGGTCGAAGACGGCAAGAAGGTCCGCTTCCTCAAGACGACCGGCGCGGTCGTCGGTGCCTAAGTCGCAGGGAGTATAGATAATGGCCCGTTTGCAAGAATTCTATAAGGACAAGATTGTCGCCGAGCTCACGAAGCAGTTCGGTTACAAGTCTGTCATGGAAGTGCCGCGCATCACCAAGATCACCCTGAACATGGGCCTTGGTCAAGCCGTCGCCGACAAGAAGATCATTGAGCACGCCGTTGGCGACCTGACGAAGATCGCCGGCCAGAAGCCGGTGGTGACGAAGGCTCGCAAGGCTATCGCCGGTTTCAAGATCCGCGAGGGTTATCCGATCGGTACGATGGTGACGCTGCGTGGTGAGCGTATGTTCGAATTCCTGGATCGTTTCATCACCGTGGCCCTGCCGCGCGTGCGTGACTTCCGTGGTATTTCGGGCCGTGCGTTCGATGGTCGTGGCAACTACAACATCGGTGTGAAAGAGCAGATCATTTTCCCCGAAATCGAGTACGACAAAATCGACGCGCTGCGTGGTCTGAACATCAGCATCACCACGACCGCGAAGACTGACGAAGAAGCCAAGGCTCTTCTGTCGGCGTTCAAATTCCCGTTCCGTAACTGAGGTAATCGTGGCTAAACTGGCACTTATCGAACGCGAAAAGAAGCGCGCCCGTCTGGCAGCGAAGTACGCTGACAAGCGTGCTGCCCTCAAAGCGATCATCGAAGACACCAGCAAGTCGGAAGACGAGCGTTATGAAGCACGCCTGGCGCTGCAACAGCTGCCGCGTAACGCCAACCCGACCCGTCAACGCAATCGTTGCGATCTGACCGGCCGTCCGCGCGGTACCTTCCGCAAATTCGGCCTGGCCCGTAACAAGATCCGTGAAATCGCCTTCCGTGGCGAAATCCCGGGCGTGACCAAAGCAAGCTGGTAATAGGAGAAGCACCATGAGCATGAGCGATCCTATCGCCGATATGCTGACTCGCATCCGCAACGCTCAGATGGTTGAGAAGGCATCGGTGAAGATGCCCTCGTCCAAGCTGAAGGTCTCGATCGCCAAGGTCCTCAAGGACGAAGGCTACATCGAAGACTTCGCGGTTGAAGCAGAAGAAACCAAGCCGGTGCTGAACATTGCACTGAAGTACTACGCTGGCCGTCCCGTGATCGAGCGCCTCGAGCGTGTGTCGCGTCCGGGTCTGCGTGTGTACAAGAGCCGCAACGACATTCCGCAGGTCATGAACGGCCTCGGCGTTGCAATCGTCTCGACCCCGAAGGGCGTGATGACCGATCGCAAGGCACGCGCCACCGGCGTGGGCGGCGAAGTCATCTGCTACGTCGCCTAACCGAGGAGAGTTGAAATGTCTCGAGTAGGTAAGAGTCCCATTGCGCTGCCGAAGGGCGTTGAAGCAACGCTGGCTGGCAATGTGCTGACGGTCAAGGGTGCCCTGGGTTCGCTGACCCGCGGCGTGAACGCCCTCGTGAACGTCAAGATCGAAGACGGCACCATCACCTTCGCCCCGGCCGACGAAAGCCGCGAAGCGAATGCGCTGTACGGTACCGAACGTGCACTGGTCAACAATATGGTGACCGGTGTGAGCAAGGGTTTCGAAAAGAAGCTGCAACTCGTTGGCGTGGGTTACCGTGCCAAGGCTGAGGGTAACAACCTGAAGCTCGAGCTGGGTTTCTCGCACGATGTCGTGCATGCCATGCCGGAAGGCGTGAAGGCAGAGACCCCGACGCAGACGGAGATCATCATCAAGGGCGTTGATAAGCAACGCATCGGACAAGTGGCTGCGGAAGTTCGCGGTTACCGTCCGCCCGAGCCCTACAAGGGTAAGGGCGTCCGCTATGCGGACGAGGTGGTGATCCTCAAGGAAACCAAGAAGAAGTAAGGGTGCGAAACATGGACAAGAAACAATCTCGTGTGCGCCGCGCTCGCCAGACTCGTATCAAGCTGGCAGCTCAGAAGGTGCATCGCCTTTCCGTGCATCGCACCAACGTGCACATTTACGCGCAAGTTTTTTCGGAAGACGGCACGCAAGTGCTCGCCAGCGCTTCGACGCTGGAAGCCGAAGTGCGCAAGGAACTGGGCGACAAGGAAGGCAAGGGTGGCAACGCTGCTGCTGCCGCGCTGATCGGCCGTCGTATCGCCGAGAAGGCGAAGGCTGCCGGCATCGAAAGCGTGGCTTTCGACCGCTCGGGCTTCCGCTATCACGGTCGCGTCAAGGCTCTCGCCGACGCTGCCCGTGAAGCCGGCCTCAAGTTCTAAGTAAGGATCCGTCATGGCAAAGATGCAAGCGAAAGTTCAGGCTGACGAACGCGACGACGGCCTTCGCGAGAAGATGATCGCGGTCAACCGTGTCACGAAGGTTGTGAAGGGTGGCCGTATTCTCGGTTTTGCCGCGTTGACCGTGGTTGGTGACGGCGATGGCCGCATCGGCATGGGCAAGGGCAAGGCGAAGGAAGTCCCGGTTGCCGTTCAAAAGGCAATGGAACAAGCCCGCCGCAACATGTTCAAGGTGCCCCTGAAGAACGGCACCCTGCAACACAACGTTCTCGGCCAGCATGGCGCCTCGCGCGTCCTGATGTCGCCGGCGAAGGACGGTACCGGCGTGATCGCCGGTGGTCCGATGCGCGCGGTGTTCGAGGTGATGGGCGTGACCAACGTGGTGACGAAGAGCCTTGGCTCGACGAACCCGTACAACCTGGTCCGCGCCACGCTCGACGGCCTGAAGAAACAATCGACTCCTGCTGACATCGCCGCCAAGCGTGGCAAGTCGGTGGAAGAGATCCTCGGCTAAGGGTGATCAATATGTCGCAGCAAACTGTGAAAGTTAAGCTGGTCAAGAGCCTGATCGGCACGCGCGAAGACCATCGCGCGACCGTGAAGGGTCTGGGCCTGCGTCGCCTCAATTCGGTCAGCGAGTTGCAGGATACGCCCGCTGTGCGGGGCATGATCAACAAGGTCTCGTACCTTGTGAAGATCGTCGACTGAGCGAGGGCAACATGGAATTGAATTCGATTAAGCCGGCAGAAGGCGCCAAGCACGCCAAGCGCCGCGTTGGCCGTGGCATCGGTTCGGGTCTGGGTAAAACCGCCGGCCGTGGTCACAAGGGTCAGAAGTCGCGTTCGGGCGGCTTCCACAAGGTGGGCTTCGAAGGCGGTCAAATGCCGCTGCAACGTCGTCTGCCGAAGCGTGGCTTCAAGTCGCTGACGCGTCGTTTCGTGGGCGAAGTTCGCCTGTCGGACCTGAACAACCTGCCGGTCGATGAAATCGATCTGCTCGTTCTGAAGCAGGCCGGTCTGGTGAGCGAGCTGTCGCTGTCGGCCAAGATCATCGCCTCCGGCGAGATCACCCGCAAGGTCGTTGTGAAGGGTCTGGGCGTCACCAAAGGTGCGCTCACTGCCATTCAAGCGGCCGGCGGTTCGGTCGCAGAGTAAGTTAGGACACCCCGGAGCCAGCATTGGCCAAGTCTCCTAATCTCGCTAAGCCTGGTACGCAGGGCCCGAAGTATGCGGATCTGCGTCGGCGGCTGGTTTTCCTGCTGCTGGCGCTGATTGTCTACCGTATTGGTGCGCATATCCCGGTGCCGGGCATCGACCCCGATCAGCTGGCGCAGTTGTTCCAGCGCCAGTCGGGCGGGATCCTGGGCATGTTCAACATGTTCTCGGGCGGTGCGTTGTCGCGTTTCACGATCTTCGCACTCGGGATCATGCCGTACATCTCGGCGTCGATCATCATGCAGCTGCTGGCGATGGTCTCGCCGCAGTTGGAAGCATTGCGTAAGGAAGGCCAGGCCGGACAGCGCAAGATCACGCAGTACACCCGGTATTTCACGGTGGTGCTCGCGCTCTTCCAGGCAGCGGCGATCGCGGTGACGTTGGAAAGCGAGCCGGGGCTCGTCGTCGATCCGGGCATGCTGTTCCGCCTGACGACGGTGATCACGCTCGTGACCGGCACGATGTTCCTGATGTGGCTGGGTGAGCAAATCACCGAACGCGGGCTCGGTAACGGTATCTCGATCATCATCTTTGGTGGTATCGCGGCCGGTTTGCCGAACGCAGTGGGTGGTTTGTTCGAGCTCGTCAGCACCGGTTCGATCGGCCCGTTCTCGGCGATCGTGATCTGTGCGCTCGTGGTGCTCGTGACGTTCTTCGTCGTGTTCGTCGAACGTGGTCAGCGCAAGATCCTTGTGAACTACGCCAAGCGTCAGGTCGGCAACAAGGTGTACGGTGGTCAGGCTTCGCACCTGCCGCTCAAGCTGAACATGGCAGGCGTGATTCCGCCGATTTTCGCGTCGTCGATCATCCTGTTCCCGGCAACGATCGCGAATTGGTTCGGTGCGGGTGACAACGCGCGCTGGCTCAAGGACATCGCGGCAAAGTTGTCGCCGGGTCAGCCGATCTACGTGATGCTCTACGCACTGGCGATCGTGTTCTTCTGCTTCTTCTACACCGCTCTGGTGTTCAACAGCAAGGAGACCGCCGATAACCTGAAGAAGAGCGGCGCGTTCGTTCCGGGTATTCGTCCGGGCGACCAGACGGCGCGGTATATCGACAAGATCCTGACGCGCCTTACGCTGGCCGGCGCGGCATACGTCACCCTGGTGTGTTTGCTGCCTGAGTTTCTGGTGTTGCGTTGGAATGTCCCGTTCTACTTCGGTGGGACCTCACTGCTGATTATCGTGGTGGTGACGATGGACTTCATGGCGCAAGTGCAGTCGTATGTGATGTCGCAACAGTATGAGTCGCTGCTCCGCAAGGCGAATTTCAAGGGCGGCAATAACATGACGCTTCGCTGATCCGGGATCATGTCGAAAGACGACGTTATTCAAATGCAGGGTGAGGTCCTTGAAAACCTCCCCAATGCCACCTTCCGGGTAAAGCTGGAAAATGGCCATGTAGTACTCGGACATATTTCCGGCAAGATGCGGATGCATTACATCCGCATTCTGCCCGGGGATAAGGTGACGGTAGAGTTGACGCCCTACGATCTGTCGCGTGCGCGGATCGTCTTCCGGGCGAAGTGATTAGAGAGAGGGAATTGTCATGAAAGTTTTGGCATCTGTTAAGTGCATCTGCCGCAATTGCAAGTTTGTGAAGCGCAAAGGCGTGCTGCGTGTGATCTGCAGTTCGGATCCGCGTCACAAGCAACGTCAGGGCTAATCGGCCTTTAACGCTATTTAGTTGGGGAATTACGAATGGCTCGTATCGCAGGGGTTAACATCCCGAACCACCAGCACACCGCAATCGGCCTGACGGCTATTTACGGTATCGGCCGTACGCGCGCTCGCCAGATTTGCGACGCCGCCGGCGTGGCTTACTCGAAGAAGGTCAAGGACCTCGACGACGCCGATCTCGAAAAGCTGCGTGACCAAGTCGGCCAACTGACGGTCGAAGGCGACCTGCGCCGTGAAGTGACCATGAGCATCAAGCGCCTGATGGACCTGGGCTGCTATCGTGGTATGCGTCACCGCAAGGGCTTGCCGCTTCGCGGTCAGCGCACCCGTACCAATGCGCGTACCCGCAAGGGCCCGCGTAAGGCCGGCGTCTCGCTGAAGAAGTAACCAGAGGATAGGAACTCATGGCTAAGCAACAGAACAACGCCGCTTCGCAGCGCGTTCGCAAGAAGGTCAAGAAGAGCGTTGCCGAAGGCGTCGTGCACGTCCACGCTTCGTTCAACAACACCATCATCACGATCACCGATCGTCAGGGCAATGCGCTGGCATGGGCGACGTCGGGTGGCCAGGGCTTCAAGGGTTCGCGCAAGTCGACCCCGTTCGCTGCCCAGGTTGCTGCCGAGTCGGCTGGTCGCGTGGCACTGGAATACGGTGTGAAGAACCTCGAAGTTCGCATCAAGGGCCCGGGCCCGGGTCGCGAATCGGCGGTTCGTGCATTGAATGCGCTGGGTATCAAGATCACGGCCATCTCGGACGTGACGCCGGTCCCGCACAACGGCTGCCGCCCGCCGAAGCGTCGTCGTATCTAAGACGCTTCAGAAAATCCTGCTATAATCGCGGGTTCGCGCACGGTCAAGGCCGTGCGCGTAGCAATTTCTAAGACCACCGTCCGGTACATTGGTACCGGACTTGCGTAGTGGGCAAAGTCCGCTGCGTCAGATTTTGAGAAAAAGGAACAACCGTGGCACGTTATATCGGCCCGAAGGCCAAACTCTCCCGCCGTGAAGGTACTGACCTCTTCCTGAAGAGCGCACGTCGCTCGCTCGCCGACAAGTGCAAGCTGGATAGCAAGCCGGGTCAGCATGGCCGCACCTCGGGTGCTCGCACGTCGGACTACGGCAACCAACTGCGCGAAAAGCAGAAGGTCAAGCGTATCTACGGCGTGCTTGAGCGTCAGTTCCGTCGTTATTTCGCGGAAGCCGACCGCGTCAAGGGCAACACGGGTGAAAACCTGCTGCAATTGCTCGAGTCGCGCCTGGACAACGTCGTGTACCGCATGGGCTTTGGCTCGACGCGCGCCGAAGCGCGCCAGCTGGTCGGCCACAAGGCGATCGTGCTGAATGGTGTTGTTGCCAACATCCCGTCGATCAAGGTCAAGGCCGGTGATGTGATCACCGTGCGTGAAAAGGCCAAGAAGCAAGTGCGTATTCAAGAAGCACTGTCGCTGGCTGAGCAAGTCGGTTTCCCGATCTGGGTTTCGGTTGACGCCAAGAAGATGGAAGGCACTTTCAAGGCACTGCCGGAACGTAGCGATATCGCGGGCGACATCAACGAAAGCCTGATCGTCGAATTGTATTCGCGTTAATCCGTATGATGCTGACGCGCCTCACGGCGCGTTTTGCGTTCCGTGCAGGTTGTCACCCATCAGCCTTATCGGTGTAACGAGCCGAGGGTATTGAAAAGGAAACCTATGCAAACCAGTTTGTTGAAGCCCAAGATCATTGCGGTTGAGCCGGTCGGCGAGCATCACGCCAAAGTCGTGATGGAGCCGTTCGAACGTGGCTATGGCCACACCTTGGGCAATGCGCTTCGCCGCGTGCTGTTGTCGTCGATGGTGGGCTACGCGCCGACCGAAGTGACGATCGCCGGCGTTGTGCACGAGTATTCCACCATGGATGGTGTCGAGGAAGATGTCGTCAACTTCCTGCTGAACCTCAAGGGTGTTGTGTTCAAGCTGCATAACCGTGACGAAGTCACCGTTACGCTGCGCAAGGATGGTGAAGGTGTGGTGCGCGCTTCGGATATCGAAGTGCCGCATGATGTGGAACTCATCAACCCCGATCACGTGATCGCGCATCTGGCCAAGGGCGGCAAGCTCGACGTTCAGATCAAGATCGAGAAGGGTCGTGGTTATGTCCCGGGTAACGTTCGTCGTTATGGCGACGAGTCGGCCAAGGTGATCGGCCGCATCGTTCTCGATGCGTCGTTCTCGCCGGTCAAGCGTGTGAGCTATGCGGTCGAGTCGGCCCGTGTGGAACAGCGCACGGACCTGGACAAGCTTGTGATGAACATCGAGACCAACGGTGTGGTGTCGCCGGAAGAAGCGATCCGTCAATCGGCCCGCATTCTGGTGGATCAACTGTCGGTGTTCGCTGCGCTGGAAGGCACGGAAGCCGCCAGCGAAGCGCCGTCGCGTGCGCCGCAGATCGATCCGATCCTGCTGCGTCCGGTGGACGATCTCGAGCTGACGGTGCGTTCGGCCAACTGCCTGAAGGCCGAAAACATCTACTACATCGGCGACCTGATCCAGCGTACCGAGAACGAATTGCTCAAGACCCCGAACCTGGGTCGCAAGTCGCTCAACGAAATCAAGGAAGTCCTTGCCTCGCGTGGTCTCACGCTGGGCATGAAGCTCGAAAACTGGCCGCCGGCCGGTCTCGAGAAGTAAGTTGTATCGACATGGCCGCCCCTGGGCGGCCGTGTTGCTACGTAAGTGCGGCGCGTCGGAAGATTCCGATACGGCCGATAGCGAAGGTACCGGCCCGCGGTGGTTGTCACCGATAGAAGAGCTTGGTCGAAAACTCTGTTTAAAGGAAAGTTGAAATGCGTCACCGTCATGGTCTGCGTAAACTGAACCGTACCAGCAGCCACCGTCTGGCAATGCTGCGTAACATGTCGAACTCGCTGCTGCAACACGAAGCGATCAAGACCACGCTGCCGAAGGCCAAGGAACTGCGTAAGGTCGTCGAGCCCCTCATCACCCTCGGCAAGAAGGACACGGTTGCCAACCGTCGTCTGGCGTTCAACCGCCTGCGCGATCGCGAAATGGTCACGAAGCTGTTCAACGAACTCGGCCCGCGTTTTGCCAACCGTCCGGGCGGCTACCTGCGTATCCTGAAGATGGGTTTCCGCGTGGGTGACAACGCACCGATGGCTTTCGTCGAACTGCTGGATCGTCCGGAAGTCGACACGGAAGCGCCGGAAGTCGCTGAGTAAGCGGTTCCCGCAACGGTCCGTTCAGGACTGTCAGCCGTAATAAGAAGCCAGGTCGTCGACCTGGCTTTTTTGCTTTGAGGTGTTGTCCGAAGCCGGGATCGTCCGCTGCCTGAAAACAATGGGAGATTGCGCACGCTTCATGGCGTCGGTGTACAGTGAACAATCCTCACGCTTGAGCTGTCTATCGCACATCATGGATGCCCTACTCATCGTCTTGACGACGTTTCCCGACGAGGCCAGCGCGGAAGCTGCCGTCGACGGCATGCTTGCCGCACGATTGGCCGCCTGCGTGCAGCAAATGGCGCCGGTGCGTTCGAGCTATCGCTGGCAAGGCAAGCGCGAGACGAGCGTAGAGGTGCCACTGATGATCAAAACGACTGCCGCGCGCTACAGTGCGCTTGAGCAATACATCAAGGAACACCACCCTTACGACGTACCCGAGATCGTCGCCTGGCCCGCCAGCGCGGCATTACCGGCATATGCACGTTGGGTGGAGAGCGAGACGCGGGGAGAGTTGCATGTCTGAGGTTTCGTCGGGGTTCGCCGCGGGGTTCAGTCGTGTTCGGCGCGACGCCAGAGGTGCGCGTGCGTCGATGCATGGCCGAGCGCTACCTGTCTGGCGGTTCGGGGTGTTCATATTCGCGCTGCTGCTGGCATTGCTGGCCGGGCGGGTCCATGCCGCCGACGACTTTCTCGATCCGGATGTTGCCTTCAAGGTTTCGAAGACAGAGCAACCCGGCGTGATCGTGCTGCGGTTCGACGTGGCGAAGGGATATTACCTCTACCGCGAGCGGTTTGCCTTCGCCGCGGACGCGCCTGGCGTGACGCTGGGAGCCCCCGAATTTCCGAAGGGCGAGGTCAAGCACGACGAGACCTTCGGCAAGGACATGGAGGTTTATCACGAGCCCATCGACGTTCGGATCCCGGTGAGCCAGGCCAATGGCCCGTTCACGTTGAACGTCACCATGCAGGGGTGTGCTGACAAGGGCTTGTGTTACCCGCCCATGGACAAGCCGCTGAAGATCTCGGCTTCCGCCGTTCGCGGTACACCCGGAGGGCAGGGCGGCGTACAGACCTCGGATGGTCCGGGCGGCGGCACGTCGGGAATGGGGCCGGTATCGCAGGCGTTGCTCGGTGGGAATCCCCGGATGTCGGACAATTCGCCGATCGCGATCGCGGCGCCGCAGACGCCGGCCGCGGCGACTTCCGGCGGATGGTTGTCGGCCCGTGAGGACTACAGCGAGGCCGAACGCATCCTGTCCGGGGGAAGCTTCGCACTGGCACTCGGCATTTTCTTTCTGTTGGGGGTAGGGCTGGCGTTTACGCCGTGCGTGCTGCCGATGGTGCCGATTCTCCTGTCGATCGTTGCCGGGCAGGAAGCCAGCCGTGGTAAAGCCGTGCGACTGGCCATTGCCTATGTACTAGGCATGGCGGTGGTCAATACGGTCATCGGCATCGCTGCCGGGCTGTTGGGGCAAGGACTGATCGCGTTCCTTCAGGCCCCCTGGGTCCTGGCACTGTTCGCGCTGTTGATGGTGGGCCTGTCGCTGTCGATGTTCGGGATGTACGAGATCCAGTTGCCGACGGCGCTGCGTGAGCGCATCGACGACGCCGCCCGCAGGCAGCAGTCGGGACAGTGGATCGGCGCCGCGACGATGGGTGTGCTGTCGGGGCTCATCGTGAGCCCGTGCGTGACGGCACCGCTGGCCGCCGCGCTGGCTTTCATCGCGAAGACGGGCGACGCCGTGTTCGGTGGAGCGACGCTCTTCGCGCTGTCGCTGGGCATGGGGTTACCACTCGTCATCCTGGCTGGCGGCGGCGGCGCGCTGCTGCCGCGCGCGGGTGCATGGATGGATGGGGTGAAGCGCTTCTTCGGCTTCCTGTTGCTCGGCGTCGCGCTCTGGATCGTCCGCCCGCTGCTGCCGACGCCGGTGCTGTTGCTCGCTGCCGGTATCCTGCTGTTGGTCGCGGCCACGTTCATGCACGTTTTCGACGGCCTGCCGGATGGTGCCGGCGCCGCGCGGCGTCTGCTCAAGGGGCTGGGCGTGGTGATCGCCTTGATGGGGGCGGTCGCGCTCGTGGGCGCTGCCTCGGGCGCTCGAGACCCGCTGACGCCGCTTGCCGGATTCACGAGCGCAGCCGCTGGCAACGGGAACACGGGGGCGCCGCTGGCGGAAGGTGTCGAGTTTCGTCGTGTGCGCAGCCTCGCCGAGCTGGACCAGGTCGTCTCGGCTGCCGGACGTCCGGTCATGTTCGACTTCTACGCCGACTGGTGTATCAGTTGCAAGGAGATGGAGCGTTTTGTCTTCACGGATCCGCGGGTGAAGGCCCGGCTCGATCGCGTTGTGCTGATCCAGGCCGACGTGACCGCCAATAACGCCGACGATCAGGCGCTGCTCAAGCGCTTCGGGTTGTTCGGACCGCCGGGCATCATCTTCTTCGACGGAAAGGGTGCCGAAATCGACGGAACGCGCGTGATTGGCGCGCAGTCTGCCGATCAATTTCTGAAGAGCCTGGACAGGGCGTTCGGCCCTGCGGTCTGAGACGCGGCGCGCGGTCAGGCGGATGCTGGCAGGTGCCGCAAGTTGCGGCAGGCTAAAGGAGAGAACGGCCAACCCTCACCTGGGCTGGCCGTTTTTTTGACGCGTCACCCGCAGCGGGCCTTACGCCTGCGCGCGGATCAAGCGTGCTGCGTCGAGCGCGAAGTACGTCAGGATGCCGTCGGCGCCAGCGCGCTTGAACGCGAGCAGTGACTCCATCATTACCTTGTCGTGGTCGAGCCAACCGTTCTGTGCGGCGGCCTTGAGCATCGCGTACTCGCCGCTCACCTGATAGGCGTAGGTGGGGAATCGGAACTCGTCCTTCACGCGACGGACGATGTCGAGGTATGGCATGCCGGGCTTGACCATCACCATGTCCGCGCCTTCCTCGATATCGAGCGCAACCTCGCGCAACGCTTCGTCGGAGTTGGCGGGGTCCATCTGGTAGGTCATCTTGTTGCCCTTGCCGAGGTTCGATGCCGAACCCACGGCGTCGCGGAACGGGCCGTAGAAGGCCGAGGCGTACTTCGCCGCATAGGCCATGATCCGCGTGTGAATGTGCCCGCCGGCTTCGAGCGCTTCGCGAATGGCACCGATGCGTCCGTCCATCATGTCGGACGGTGCCACGATGTCCACGCCGGCCTCGGCCTGCGTGAGCGCCTGCTTGACGAGAATGCCTGTCGTCACATCGTTGATCACATACCCGTTTTCGTCGAGTACGCCGTCCTGACCGTGGCTGGTGTACGGGTCCAACGCGACGTCGGTCAGCACGCCCAGGTCCGGGAAGTGTCGCTTGAGCTCGCGCACGGCGCGCGGAATCAGGCCGTCGGGATTCGTGGCTTCGATGCCGTCGGGCGTCTTGAGCGAGGCGTCGACATTCGGAAAGAGCGAAATGACCGGCACGCCGAGCGTCACGCACGTATCGGCTACGCGCAGCAGCTCATCGACCGAGACGCGTTCGACGCCGGGCATGGAGTCGACCGCCTCGCGGCGGTTCTCGCCGTCGAGCACGAACACTGGATAGATGAGGTCGTCGCAGGTTAGGCGGTTTTCGCGCATCAGCCGGCGCGAGAAGTCGTCGCGTCGCATGCGGCGCGGGCGAAGCAAGGGGTAGGAACTCATGCGATCGGTCCTTTGGACGAAAGAATGGTGCGTCGAAAATTTCCGGAAATCGGTCGTGTCGACGTGTCTCGACGACGCAGTGTCGTTGCGGCGGGCTCAACGATTTCGTCAGCGGGAAGGCGCGCAAAAAAAGGCGCTTGCCGGGAAACTTTCGAACGCATGGTATATCATACCAACCGGATGTCCGCACTGCGTGTGGCGTCCCCCGCTTCTCCTCCCTGAGCGGGCGCCTGTCGTTCTACGATTAGGCTTATTTAAACCCGCCGTGCCTACACGGCGGTTTTTTTATGTGCGCGCGAATCTTACGCCTGCATGCCCGGCGGCCGGGCATGCCGACCGAGGGGCGCGCGCCTCATCCGTTCGGCCGAGGGGGCGCGATCCGTTTGCCACATCCCCCGAATTTCCCGCAAGACCTAGACGCCTCACCTGGGCCAGCCGCGACGATTTGTCGCGCCTGGCTGCATGCCGGGCCGTCTACCTTACGGGGGCGGAGCGCGAGCGCGCCGGGCTTATTTCCTGGCGCCGTCGCGCGCCGGAATGGCCAGCCAATCCTCAAGCACGCGTTGGGCGGCGTCGACGCCGGTGCGCTTGAGCGACGAGAACAGCTGCGCAGTGAACTGTGGCGGCGTATCGGGATCGTCCGACGGCAGGCCATCGGTACGCGGCAAGGCGGCGAAGCGCTTTTGCGTATCGCGCAACACGACCGTCGCCTCCTGACGCGTGAGCTTGTCGGCCTTGGTCAGCAGCGCGTGAATGGGGCGTCCGGTCGGGAGGAACCAGTCGATCAGCTCGCAATCGAGGTCGGTAAACGGTCGGCGCGAGTCCATGACGAGCACGAGGCCGCGCAACTGAGGACGTTGCACCAGATAGTCGCCGAGCAGTTGTTGCCAGTGCACTTTCACGCCGCCACCCACTTCGGCGTAGCCGTAGCCGGGCAGGTCGACGAGATAGCCGTAGAGATGCTCCAGGTGGGCGATCTCGAAATAGTTGATGTGTTGCGTACGACCCGGCGTCTTGCTCGAGAACGCCAGGCGCTTCTGATTGCACAGGATGTTCAGCGCGCTGGACTTGCCCGCGTTCGAGCGGCCCGCGAAGGCGACCTCGGGCACGGCCGTGGGTGGCAGGTCGCGCAGATGATTGACGGTCGTGAAGAAGCGGGCTTGATGAAGTAGGGACATGGCGGAAACCGGGGAGCGCCGCAGCCACCGAAACCGGGCTGCAACGCGGGCGCAGGCACGCAGGACGGCGAATCGAGTCGCTCACCGGCGAGAGGCCGGGAAGCCCCATTCTGCGGCCTTCTACATGGAAATCCCCTAAAGCCGGGGAAAGTCTTTATTGTACAATATGAAAGTTAACCTTGGCCTTGCCAAGGGCTGCCCGAACGTCTCGCGCGCCGTGAGGTTGGAGGAGAAACATGGCGTCGGACGGTGAGTTCGAACGACCGATTTCCCGACAAAACAGATATAAGGTGTGCGAATGAACCGAGGAGTGTGGAAGTCTCTCGCTGCAACACCGTTGGCGCTGGCATGCTTTCTTCTGAGCGGCGCCGCACAAGCCGCCGACCCTCAGGCGCCCGCCAAGCCGGACCTGAACCGCGGACAGGCAATCGCCACCCAGGTCTGCGCCGCCTGTCATGCGGCGGACGGCAACAGCACTGGCGGCGCGTATCCGAAGCTCGCCGGGCAGCACGCCGAATACCTGGACAAGCAACTTCACGATTTCAAGGCACAGCCCGGCAAGACTGCCGCGCGCAATAATCCGATCATGGCCGGCATGGTTGCGGCACTCTCCGATCAGGACATGCGCAACGTGGCGGCCTACTTCGCTTCGCAGACCCCGAAGCCCGGCGCGGCCCGCGACAAGGACACGGTGGCGCTCGGCCAGAAGATTTACCGCGGCGGCATCGCCGACAAGGGCGTGCCCGCGTGCGCTTCCTGCCACGGCCCGACCGGCGCCGGCATGCCCGCGCAGTACCCGCGCTTGTCCGGCCAATGGGCGGAATACACCGCCGCCCAACTCGTGGCGTTCCGCAGCGGCGCCCGCGCCAACAACGTGCCGATGCACGATGTGAGCTCGCGCCTGTCGGACAATGAAATCAAGGCGGTCGCGGATTACATCGCTGGTTTGCACTGATCGGCGTGCGCTGCCCTGACACCATGTGAACGTCAGGGTATATTCGCTGACTTATAACGAAACCCGCTGCGGCGCCGCAGGGCGACCGGATCGAACTGGTTTAGCATACACAGGGTGGCGGGCGCGTGAGACACGCGTCCCCGCCCTTTTTTGTTGTCGGAAACACGATGAGCATCAGTACCTCCGGAATGCAGATCAAGGGCGCGCAACGATGGGTGCGCGACGGCGTCGAGCTGGTCAGCTCGATGCGCTTCGCCATCAGCCTGCTCACCGTGCTCGCGATTGCCAGCATCGTCGGTACCGTGCTCAAGCAAGGCGACCCATATCCCAACTACGTCAATCAGTTCGGTCCGTTCTGGGCCGACGTCTTTCGCTCGCTTGGCCTGTACACGGTCTACAGCTCGTGGTGGTTTCTGCTGATCCTGTTTTTCCTGATGGCGTCGACGACGCTATGCATCGTGCGCAATGCGCCGAAGATGATCGCCGATATTCGTAGCTGGCGCGATCACGTGCGCGAGGGCAGTCTGCGCGCCTTCGGTCACAAAGGGGAATTCACCGGACCGGCGCCGCGCGGCGAACTCGTGCCGCGTCTCACGCATTACCTCGGACGTCGCGGCTATCGGTTCGTCGTTCGCGAGCGCGACGGCGCCACGCTCGTCGCCGCCAAGGCCGGCGCGATCAACAAGATCGGCTATATCTTCGCGCACAGCGCGATCGTGATCATCTGCCTGGGCGGGCTGATCGACAGCGATCTGCTGATTCGCGTTCAGATGGCGCTGTTCGGCAAGTCGCCGCTGCAGGGCAACGCGGTGATCGCTCAGATTCCGGAGTCGCACCGTCTCTCGCCGAACAATCCGGCGTTTCGCGGTTACGCCTTCGTGCCGGAAGGCGGCAAGTCGAACACCGCAATCCTGAATTTCCAGGACGGCTCGGTTGTCCAGGATCTTCCGTTCTCGATCGAGCTGAAGAAATTCCACGTCGACTACTACTCGACGGGCATGCCGAAGCTGTTCGCGAGCGACATCGTGGTGACCGATCCCGAGACCGGCAAGACGATGGATGCCACGGTGAAGGTCAACGAGCCGTTCATCTACAAGGGCGTGGCGATCTACCAGTCGAGCTTCGAGGACGGCGGTAGCAAGCTGAAGCTCACCGGTTACCCGATGCGGGGCGCGTCGGACCGTACATTCGCCTTCTCGGGCGACGTCGGCGGTTCGACCCAACTGCGCGGCGCCGCGGCAGCCAAGGACGAATACACCATCGAATTCAGCGATTTCCGCGCCATCAACGTCGAAAACATCAGCAACGGCAATGGCGAGCGCGACGCTCGAGGCGTGGCTCGCAAGTCGCTGCGCGAAGAAATGGGCAAGCAGCTGGGCTCGGGCGCACGCACCGATCTGGGCAAGGACCTGCGCAATGTCGGTCCGTCGGTGCAATACAAGGTTCGCGACCGCAGCGGCCAGGCGAAGGAATACCGCAATTACATGCTGCCGATCCTCATGGGCGACGGCGAGCGCGTGTTCATGACGGGGGTGCGCGACACGCCGGACGGTCCGTTCCAGTACCTGCGCATTCCGGCGGATGCGGACGGTTCCGTGAAGCAATGGATGATGATCCGGGCCGCGCTGCAGGACGACGCGGCGCGCGCCGAGGCCGCTCGCCGTTTCGCCGCGGAGTCGCTGCCGTCGCAAACGTCGACCGAACTGCGCAAACAGTTGCAGGAGAGCACCAAGCGCGAGCTGGATCTGTTTGCCGGCGTGATCCCGGCAAGCAAAAACAGTCAGGCGCGCGGCGGCCTGCAAGCGATCGCGGAATTCGTGAACGAAAAGGTGCCGCAGGATCAGCAATCGAGCGCCGCGGACATGTTCCGCCGCATTCTCGACGGCGCGATCTGGCAGTTGTGGCAGGTTGCCCGTGAGCAGGCGGGGTTGCCGGCCGTCACGCCGTCGCCGCAGACGGAGCTGTTCGTACACACGGCCACCAACGCGCTGTCGGACAACTTCCTGTACGACGCCCCCGTCTTCCTGCAACTGGACTCGTTCGACCAGATCCAGGCGAGCGTCTTCCAGCTCACGCGCTCGCCGGGGAAAAAGATCGTGTATCTTGGCAGCTTGCTGCTGGTGCTCGGTATTTTCTCGATGTTCTATGTGCGCGAGCGGCGTCTGTGGCTGTGGCTCAAGGACACGCCGGAAGGTGGGAGTTCGGTATTGATGGCGGTGTCGACCACGCGCCGTACACTGGATTTCGAAAAGGAATTCGCCCGCACGAAGGCGGAAATTGACGAGATCGTCACACAACGATGAGGGTGAGACAGATGGAGTTATCGCAAAGCTATTCGGAGGCCTCGTGGCTGCGTCGTCGCAGCATCGGCGACTGGCTGTTCGCGCTGGCGCTGGCGCTGGGCGCGGGCTTTGCCCTCAACCGCTACGGCCACTACATGGATTACTACGAGCACACGATTCTGGTGCTCGCGGTGCCGACGTTCGCGGCGCTCGGGTGGCACTGGCGCGCCGTGCGGTGGTTGATGGCGGGCATCGCCATCCTCGCGCTGTCGGGCATCGGGATGTATCACCATGAGCTGGCGCGCGCGGATCAGGCGTTCTTCCTCAAGTACTTCCTCTCGAGCCAGTCCGCCATCCTGTGGATGAGCGCCCTGTTCTTCCTGTCGACACTGTTCTACTGGGGCGGGCTCCTCGCGCGCTCGCCGTTCGGTGCGAGTGTCGGTTCGGCGCTGTGCTGGTCGGCCGTGCTGCTCGGTTTTACCGGCATGATGGTTCGCTGGTACGAGTCGTATCTCGTCGGGGCGGACATCGGTCACATTCCCATTTCGAACCTTTACGAAGTGTTCGTGCTGTTCTGCCTGATCACGGCGTTGTTCTACCTGTATTACGAGCATCGCTACGAAACCCGTTCGCTTGGCCCGTTCGTGTTGCTGGTGATCAGTGCGGCGGTAGGTTTCAACCTCTGGTACAGCGTGGCGCGCAGCGCCTACGAAATTCAGCCGTTGGTGCCGGCCTTGCAGAGCTGGTGGATGAAGATCCACGTGCCGGCCAACTTCATTGGCTACGGCACCTTTGCGCTCGCCGCCATGGTGGCCGTGGCGTACCTGCTTAAGTCGGGCGAGAACAAGCGTCTGGCGGCGGCCGGTAAGCCGCTCGACAGCGGGTTCTTCTCGTCGCGACTGCCGTCGCTCGAACTGCTCGACGACGTGATGTACAAGGCGATTGCCGTCGGTTTCGCCTTCTTCACGATCGCAACGATCCTCGGCGCGCTGTGGGCCGCCGATGCTTGGGGCGGTTACTGGAGCTGGGACCCGAAGGAAACCTGGGCCCTTATCGTCTGGCTGAACTATGCGGCGTGGCTGCACATGCGTTTGATGAAGGGGCTGCGTGGTGTGGTGGCCGCCTGGTGGTCGCTGACCGGTCTGCTGATCACGACGTTTGCCTTCCTCGGCGTGAACATGTTCCTCTCGGGACTGCACAGCTACGGTCAGCTCTGAGTCACCCAAGCCGGGCGGGGGCGATCGGGTCGTCCCGCGCCCCTCGGAAAGCCGCCGCGCGTTCTTGCCGGCGGCTTTTCTCATGACGCAATGTGATCGTACGCAGTGGCTTATGATTGCCGCATGTGGCATGGCGAACGCGAGGAACATCGCGCCTGCGCCATCTGTCTCAAGCTGCATAGGCGGACCGGAACACTGCGCCATGTGGACAAGAGGTCGCGCTGCCGTTTCTTTTGGCGAAACGAGGTGCGCGTCAGGAGAGAGTCATCATGAGTACGCATCAACGCAAACTTCGCGGGGTGGACATCCCGGCGAGCAGCATCACGCCACGTGAGGCCGCCACAGGGCGGCGGCGCTTCCTTCAGGCGTCCGGCGTGGGGTTGACCGGTTGGGGAACTGCCGCGGCGCTTGGCATGCTGGCGCAAACCGACGCGCTGGCGGCAGACAGTCCAGGCACCGGTCTGGCCAGACTGAGTGCCACGCGTAACACGCGTTATGTCGTGACCGACAAGCCGACCGACATCAAGGACGTCACCACCTACAACAACTTCTACGAGTTCGGCACGGACAAGTCCGATCCTGCGCGGCACGCCGGCACACTCAAGCCGCGTCCGTGGCAGATCGCGATCGAAGGCGAGGTCAGGCAGCCGAGGGTGTACGACATCGACGCGCTGCTCAAGCTCGCCCCGCTCGAAGAGCGCGTCTACCGCCATCGCTGTGTGGAGGGATGGTCGATGGTGATCCCCTGGATCGGTTATTCGCTCTCGGCGCTCATCAAACAGGTGCAGCCGACCGGCAATGCCCGGTACGTGGAATTCGTCACCCTGGCCGATCCGAAGCAGATGCCGGGGTTGTCGTACCCGGTGCTGAGCTGGCCGTATGTGGAAGGGCTGCGCATGGACGAGGCGATGCACCCGCTCGCCCTGCTGACGTTCGGCTTGTACGGAGAGGTGTTGCCGAACCAGAACGGCGCACCGGTGCGCATGGTTGTACCGTGGAAATACGGTTTCAAGAGCGCGAAGTCCATCGTGAAAATCCGCTTCGTGGAAAAGATGCCGCTCACCAGCTGGAATCGCGCCGCACCCGATGAGTATGGTTTCTATTCCAACGTCAACCCCGATGTGGATCACCCGCGCTGGAGCCAGGCGACGGAGCGTCGCATTGGCGAGGGCGGTATCTTCACGCCTAAGCGCAAGACGCTGATGTTCAACGGGTATGGCGAACAGGTTGCCAGCCTGTACCAGGGCATGGACCTGCGGAAATTCTTCTGATCGCTTCCCACCTTTCGAGTCGACGCGACGTGTCAGGCACTCCCTCCAAGCCCGGCGACGCCTCCCACGCTCCCCGCGCCGGCGTCGCGACTGGCCGCCGCTCGCGTACCGTGCAGCGCGGGTCGCCATGGATCAAGGTCCTGGTGTTCGCGTTGGCGCTTGCGCCGCTGCTGCGGCTCGTCGTCTACGGCCTGACGGATCGATTGGGGGCGAATCCGGTGGAGTTCATTACCCGCTCGACCGGCACCTGGACGCTCGTCCTGCTATGCGTGACGCTGGCAGTGTCGCCGGTGCGGCGCCTGTCGTCGCGCCTGGCATGGCTGCTGCGGTGCCGTCGGATGCTGGGGCTGTTCGCCTTTTTCTATGCAGCGCTGCACTTCACGACGTACTTCTGGCTGGACCAGTGGTTCGACTGGAGCGGTATTCTGCGCGATGTCTCGGGCAAGCGGCCGTTCATTACGGTGGGATTTGCCGCGTTCGTGCTGATGGTGCCGCTCGCGCTGACATCGCCGCATGCGATGGTGCGATGGCTCGGCGGGCGGCGCTGGCAGCGTCTGCACCGTCTGATCTACGTGATCGCCGTGCTGGCGATCCTGCACTATTGGTGGATGAAGGCGGGCAAGAACGATCTTGCCCAGCCGGCGATCTATGCGATCGTGGTGGCGGGCCTGCTGGGCGCACGTCTGGTGGGGTTCGGGCGCCGCGGGGCGTCCCGGGCAGCGCAAACGGACTGAGCGCGGGCAGGCCAGTCCGTGCGCGCGAACTCAGGCGTTGCCGGGCAGCAGCCGTTCGCCCGCGAACAGCGATTCGATCGTCTCGCGTTCGCGCACGAGATAGGCTTCGATGCCGTCGACCATCACTTCGGCGGCGCGCGGACGCGTGTTGTAGTTCGAGCTCATCGTGAAGCCGTAGGCGCCAGCCGAACGAATCGCGAGCAAATCGCCCGGAGCAATGGCCAGGGTGCGATCGCGGCCGAGCCAATCGCCGCTTTCGCAAACCGGACCCACGACGTCATAGGTCGCCCCGTCAGCCGACCGTCGCGTGACCGGATCGATTCCGTGATAGGCCTCGTACATCGCCGGGCGTGCGAGATCGTTCATCGCCGCGTCGACGATGGCGAAGTTCTTCGTCTCGCCGTGCTTGAGAAACTCCACTTTCGTGAGCAACACACCGGCATTGCCCACGAGCGAGCGACCCGGTTCGAAGAGCACCTGGCGATGACCGTGGCCGCGCTTCGCGATGTGGTCGAGAACGGTGGTCGCGAATGCCGTGATGTCCGGCGGCGTTTCGTCGGTATAGGTGATGCCCAGCCCCCCGCCCACGTCGATGTGGTGCAGCGAGATGCCCGCCGCTTCGAGCCTCTCGACCAGATCGAGCACCTTGTCGGTGGCATCGAGATACGGTGAGATTTCCGTGATCTGAGAGCCGATGTGGCAATCGATCCCGACGACTTCGAGATGCGGCATGGCTGCGGCGGCACGATAGGCGTCGAAGGCTTCTTCGTAGGCAACGCCGAATTTGTTGCCGCGCAGGCCAGTCGAGATATAAGGATGTGTCTTCGCGTCGACATTCGGATTCACGCGCAGCGACACGCGGGCGCGCTTGCCGACTTGCCCCGCCACCTCGTTGAGACGGTCCAGTTCCGGGCGCGACTCCACGTTGAAGCAGAACACGTCCTTCTCCAGTGCGTAGCGCATCTCGTCCGCATGCTTGCCCACGCCCGAGAAGACGGTGCGCTTCGGGTCGCCGCCGGCGGCGATCACGCGGGCGAGTTCGCCCGCCGAAACAATATCGAATCCCGCGCCGAGTTTCGCAAATACGCCGAGCACCGCCAGGTTCGAATTGGCCTTCGCGGCGTAATGCACCGAGGCATTCCGGCCTTCGCAAGCTTTGGTGTAGGCCTGATAGGCGTTCGTCAGAGCCGCCTTCGAGTAGACGTAGAGCGGTGTGCCGAAACGCTCTGCGAGCGCGGGCAGGGCGACGCCCTCTGCATGGAGAACGTCGTCGCGGTAGGAGAAGATGGCGTCGGACATCGCGGATACTCGGTAGTCAAAGGGTTCGCCGCCCAAGCGGCGTGGGGGGCGGTCGCGGCAGATATCGGGGCAGCGATCGGTTTTCGCATGCCCGCCGCCGCTGGCCGGCGCCGGGTGACGCCGGCGCATGCCTGCCAGTTTATTCGGGTTTGGCTGCCGGGATCGAAGCCGCCGGCGGTACCTCGACCGACGGTCCGCGCTGGGGCTCTGGCACGCGCACCGGTGGGGGCAGTGGCGCGCCCGGGGGCGGTGTCGGTTTCACCGGACGTGCGGGCATATACAGCGGCCCGGCCTGGCCGCAGCCGGCCAACACGCTCGAAAGGGCAATCGACGCTACAATCGCGCAGGTTCGAATAGGTGCAGTCATGGGGGTATCGCCGCGTGGTGCGGCATGCAAACGATGACGCAAACCGTGGAGTTTAGCATGACGGAAAGTGAATTCCTGGCGCTCGCCGAGGCAGTGCTGACGCAGGTGGAGGCCGCTGTGGAAGACGGCGACGTGGACATCGACTGCGAGCGCTCGGGCAACGTGCTGACGCTCGAATTTCAGGATCGCAGCAAAATCATCGTCAATTTGCAAACGCCGATGAGCGAGATCTGGGTTGCCGCGCGCTCGGGCGGCTTCCATTTCCGATTGAAAGGTGACGAGTGGCGCGATACGCGCGACGACACCGAGTTGTTCGAGGCGCTCTCGCGCTTTGCAACGCAGCAGGCGGGCGAGACGGTGACGTTGAAGGCCGACTGACGTAGCCATCGCGGCGCAGTGCCCCGGATCCACCGGGGTACTGCGCCGCAAAGCGGTCCCGGGCACACCGGGAACCACGGAATCGCACAGGCCCGTCAGGGCTTGCTGTTGAACATGTCCAGAATACGCTGACGTTCCTGCCGGTCCACCGGTGCCGGCGCGGGTGACGGGCCCGGTTGCGCCGGCATCTGGCCAGGCAGCGCGCCTGTCGACGGGCCCGGTGCGGCCGCCCCGTCCGGCGTGGTATCTGCGCTCAGGCCCACCGTGCTGACGGCGCGACCCGGCGGGTAGTCGTCGTAAAAGTAATCCCCGTTGGCCTGAATGACGCCGGACGGCATGGTGCGCGTCGACTCCTGCACCCCTCGCAGCGCCTTCGACATGTAGTTGATCCAGATCGGCAATGCCAGGCCACCGCCCGTTTCGCGATCGCCCAGGTTGCGCGGCTGATCGAAGCCAATCCAAGCCACGCCCACCAATTGGGATTGATAGCCTGCGAACCAGGCATCGTGCGAATCGTTCGTCGTTCCGGTCTTGCCTGCCAGGTCGCTGCGCTTGAGCACGTTGGTCTTGGCTGCCGTGCCTCGCGTAGCCACGTCGTGGAGCATCGAGTTCATGATGAATGCGTTGCGCGCGGGAATCGCCCGGATCGTCTCGTCACCCGCCGTCGCCGGCTTTTCTTCCATGATGACGTTACCCTTCGAGTCCGTGATGCGCGCCACAATGAACGGATTCACACGGAAGCCGCCGTTGGCGAACACGGCATACGCGCTTGCCATCTGGAGCGGCGTGACCATGCCGGCGCCCAGCGCCATCGGCAGATAGGCCGGATGCTTGTCGGCCTCGAAGCCGAATCGGCCGATGAATTTCTGTGCGTAGGCCGGGGTGATGCTCTGCAGAATCCGGATCGACACGAGGTTGCGAGAGCGCATCAGCGCCACGCGCATCGGCATCGGGCCTTCGAATCCACCGCCGTAGTTCTTCGGCTCCCACGGCTGCCCGCCGGTCTGTGCCGCCGTGAAATACAGCGGGCCGTCGTTGATGATCGTGGCGGGTGCAAATCCCTTTTCGAGCGCAGCGGAGTAGATGAACGGCTTGAAGCTCGACCCCGGCTGACGCCACGCCTGCGTCACGTGATTGAATTTGTTGCGATTGAAGTCGAACCCGCCGACGAGCGATCGGATGGCGCCGTTTTGCGGATCGAGCGACACGAACGCGGCCTCGATGTCCGGCATCTGCACGATGCGCCAGTTGTCCTTCTCGTCCTTCGTCACGCGGATCACCGAGCCACGGCGAATCTTCTGCTTCGGCTGTGCCTTGGCGCTCAGGCCCGCCGCCGCAAACCGGAGGCCGTCGCCGGTCACGGTCACGTCGTCGCCGTTCAGGAGCACGGCCTTGACCTGTTGCGGCGACGCGGACAGCACCACGGCCGCCACCATGTCCCCGCTGTCAGGGTGCTCGACGAGCGTGTCGTCGATCAATTGCTCGCGCTCGTCCTGATCGTCGGGCAGGTCGATATTGGCTTCGGGGCCACGGTAGCCATGGCGAAGCTCGTAGGCCATCACCCCTGCGCGCAGCGCCTCGTAGGCCGCTTCCTGATCGGCGGAGTTGATCGTGGTGTAGACGTTGAAGCCGCGCGTATAGATCTCGTCCTTGAACTGGGCGTAGAGCAGTTGCCGGACCATTTCGGCGACGTATCCCGCATGGACGCTGAACTCGCTGCCCAGGCCTCGCACCACGAGTTCCTGCGCAATCGCCTGGTCGTACTCGTCCTTCGAGATGTACCCGAGGTCAAACATCCGCTTCAGGATGTATTCCTGACGCACGCGTGCGCGCTTGTAGTTGACGATCGGGTTGTACGCCGACGGGGCTTTCGGCAGGCCGGCGAGCATGGCGGCCTCGGCCAGCGTGATGTCCTTGAGGTCCTTGCCGAAGTAGACGCGCGCAGCGCTGGCGAAACCGTACGCGCGCTCGCCCAGATAGATCTGATTCATGTACAGCTCGAGAATCTGATCCTTGGTCAGCCGCGACTCGATCTTGTAGGCGAGCAGGGCCTCGTAAATCTTGCGCGTGTAGGTTTTTTCGCTCGACAGGAAGAAGTTGCGCGCGACCTGCATCGTGATCGTGCTGGCACCCTGGGAGGAGCCGCCACGGGCGAAATTGGCCACGCCCGCGCGGAAGATGCCGATGAAGTCGACCCCGCCGTGTTGGTAGAAGCGGTCGTCCTCGATGGCGAGCACGGCCTTCTTCATGACGTCGGGAATGTCGGCGAAGCGCACGAGATTGCGGCGCTCCTCGCCGAACTCGCCGATCTGGATTTCGTCGGCGGTGTAGATGCGCAGCGGAATCTTCGGCCGGTAGTCGACGATGGTGTCGAGCGACGGCAACTGCGGCGTCATCACCACCAGGATGTACCCCGCGAGCAGCGCGCCACATACGACCATCGCGGCGATCAGGCCAACGAACCAAAGCGCGAGGCGCAGCCAGAGGGAGCGGCGCGGTTTGGGCGGGCGCTTGTCGCGGGGTGTCTCGGTTTGGGGTGTGCTTGCCATGGGGGAACTGGAAAAAACGATTGGCTGATTATAACGAACGCCCCGTGACTCCCTCCGGCACGGGACCGAAATCGGAGTTCGAGCCTAACGGGCGTCGGACTCGTCCGACCAAAAAGCGGCACGAATTCCGAAAGCGCCGGGAAGGGGGCACGTCGCCCGGTGGATTCGGACGCGTCCGATTGGCCCCCCTTTCGGTGCTCGATAGGATCGATTCCATCGACAAGCCGGAAGGAGGGAGGAAATCATGATCAAAGCGGTCCTGCAGGGGGTTTGCCGGATGGGAAAGTCCCTGGCGGCGTCGCTGCCACGCCGTACGGGCGGCGGTTGCGGTGTCCACTTTGACGCGGACGGTGTGCATTTCGTTCGCCTGACCCGCATACCGGGCCCGGCCCGGTTGCAAGTGGACGCCCACGGGGCAGCCATGCTCGAGGACGGCATGTTGCGCGGGGCGGCGCTCGCCAAGCCGGAAGCGGTGGCGCGCCGTCTCGGGGAGCTGCTGGAACGCCTCGGGATGACGGCGCAGGCGATGTGCGACGACGTTGTTGTCACGGCGTTGCCCACCCATGGACTCAGAACGCAGGTCGTCGACTGTCCGGACGGATTGCCGCCACGCGCCTTTCAAGCCTGGTGCGAGCGCAGGGCGGCGCTGCTGCTTCCGGGGGACGGCGATCCGGACCTGCGTAGCCGCGTTGGCGTCACGTGGGCGGAGCCGGGCAGTCATCGACTTCGCCTGTATGCCTGCGACGCCGAGCTGGCCGATGACCGCGTCGCTGTCCTGGAAATGGCCGGATTGCGGGTCCACGCGATCGACGCCGCGCATGAAGCGGGTCGTCGGGCGTTCCGCTGGGCGAGGCCGCCCGACGAGGACGCCACGGCATCAGGTCGCCGCGATGTTCCTGTTGCGTTGTTGCAAGTCGATTCGCAGGCACTCGATTTTTCCGCCTTCGACGGGCAGGTCTGCGTCGCACATGCGCAGGAACGATTCGACGGCGCGGGCGGATCTGCCGATGCGCTGGCCGGGGTCGCCAGGCGCGTTTGGGCAAAACTTCCAGTCGCGCCCGGCATGATGTACCTGGTGACAAGCGGCGCCAGCCCGGCGGCGCTCGTGGCGATCTGCGATGCGCTTGCCGCGGCGTGCGGCGTGCCGGTGCGTCCGTTCGACCCGCTTCGACGATTCGGCGGCGCGGCGACGGGCGACCCCAGGCGGCCGACGTTCGCTCAACGCACCGCGCTCGCCGTGCCCTGTGGTCTGGCATTGCGTGCCATGACCATGCAGGGGGTGCCATGCGATTGAAGACGACACTGGTGCCGCTCGATTTCCTTCCGACCCTGGCGCAACGCCGCCGCCGGGAATTTCGACGGCAATGGCGGTGCTGGGCGGGTGTGGCCGCGTGCGGCGCACTCACCGCACTGGCGCCGATCCTGCACGAGCGCTATCGCTCGACAGCGGCTCGGGCGCAACTGATGGCGATGCGCTCGGCGTCCGAGGCGCTGCGCGGAGAGTCGGCGGCGTTCGATATGACCTCGCGGACACTGGCGACGATGGCGGCGCATCGCCGGGCCGCCGTGACGTTGATCGAGCGACGCGAACCAGTGGCGCGTCGGTTGCTCGACGTGATGCTCGCTTGCGCCGACGGCGTGCGTCTGACGGTGGTGAAGACCGGGGACGGACAACTGCGCGTCGAGGGTTATGCGACCACGCAATCGCGCGTGCGCGAGACGCAGAAGCGTCTGAGAACCCTGGCATGGGTCCGCAAGGTCGTGGAGTTGGAGTCGAGCGTTGTGCCGCACAGTGTGACGCGTCAGTGGGCGGGGGCAACGAATGACGTGGCCATGCCGAATATTCGCCGATTCGCGTTGCGACTCGACCTGAAGCCGATGTCGACGACGGGTTCGTCGGCTATCGACATGGACGCGATCTCACGCGAGGAGGTACCGGATGCACGGTGATTCGAGTCCGCCCGACGATGTGCGGGACATCTTCCATGAGACGAGGGATCGATGGCGCGCGCGCTGGCACGCCTGGATGTCGGTGCCGCCGGCCGAGTGGCCGCGCGCGGTGCGCTGGGGACTCGCCGGGGCCGCGTGGGCAATCGGGTTGGCGCTCGCGTGGTCGGTCTGGTGGCTGGTCGGACTGCCGGCCCGCGCGACGTTGCAGAAGGACCTGGCCGTCGCGCAACAGACGCTCGATCGTGCCAATGAGGCGGCGCGTCGCTTGCCGATATTGATGCAGACGCTACGCGATGCACAGGCGCAAGCTGCGGCATGGCGGCGTTTGCTGCCGGCGGCGGGCGCCGGGCAGACATCCAGCGGGGCGGCGTCACACGGCGAAGATGATGTGCCCGCGCCGAGCGACGATCCACCGTCGGGATGGCGCGCCGATCTCGAGAGACTTCTCGCGCGGTACGGGTTGACGTTGACCTCGGCCAGACCGGGCCCCTCCGCGTCGAAGGGCGAGATCGAGCTGGAGCGAGCCGAAATGCGCGTTCAGGGCGAGGTGGCGCATTTACTCCGCTGGCTGGCCGAGATTGACCAGATGCCACGCCACCTTGCCGTCGAGCGGTTCTCGTTGGAGGGCGCGGGTATGGGGGCGTCGAGCGAGGCGCCGTCGACGTTGGCGATCACGGTAGCCGCCTACCGCTGGCGCCGGCCTGCCGAGCTTGCTCCCCGAGCCGGCGAGCAGGCATTGCCCGCACTTCCCGAACCGCCGCCGCCATGGCAGATGCCGCATGACACGGTTGACGTCTTTCGCACCCCGCTCACCCGCCACGCCGCGCAGGACGCGGTCACGATGGCGGCGTCCGGGCCGGTGGCCCCGGCCGCAACCCCTGTAGGCGCGATGCGAGCGGGATCGCGACGCGTGGTGTTGCGGCAAACGTCCGCGGCGCGACTCACGGCGACGTGGAGTGACGTATCCCCACCGCACGGCAAAGGCGCACGCGTGGAAGGAGGAGGTGTTACGCAGCGAGAAGACGCGGCAGATGTCGACGTGACGCTCCACGGCGTGCCGGCGACCGACGCATTGCGGGCATTCGCACGTCTGACGGGGCGCAGCATCGTGATCGGAGAGCACATTGCAGGTCGTATCGACATGGAAGTGCGGGGAGTGACCGCGGAGACGGCATTCGACGTGATGGTCCGCAGCGCCGGACTGGGCGTGCAATCGGTGAACGGCGTGGACTGGATCGCGCCGCGTGCCGATCTGCTGGCCGACGAACAGACGCGACTGGAAGCGGCGTCCAAGCGCGAGGCCCTGCTCCCCCTGGCGAGCCGCCGCTTCGTTCTGAACTATCCGAGAGCGCTGGCGCTTCGCGAAATCATCCTGGGAGAGAAAGACAGCAAGGGGCAACGTCTGCTGTCGCCGCGAGGCAGCCTGATCGCCGACCCTCGGACCAACCAGTTGTTCGTGACCGACCTGCCGGAGAAACTCGAAGCGCTGGCGTCGTTCATCGCGCGGATCGATGTGCCGGTCAGGCAAGTGCTGATCGAGGCGCGAATCGTCGAGGCCGACGATCGGTTCAGCGAATCGCTCGGTGTCCGGCTGGCCGCACGCGACGGCGGCGCTGACGGCAACGCTCGCGGCAAGGCGGCGAAATCGGGCGACGCATCGGGAACTTCGCGCGATGCCGACGGCGGCCAGGGGCGCCGCGGCGACACTGGCGCGGACGACCGCTTCCGGGGCAGCGGCGTCGACATCGGGCTACCCGCGGCGGCACTGGCGGGGGTCGTGCCGCCAAGCCTGGCGATAACACTGTTTGGCCGGTCGGCGACCCGCTTTCTGCAACTGGAGCTCTCGGCGCTGGAAACGTCCGGTCGCGGACGCGTTGTGTCACGCCCGAGAATCGTGACCGCCGACAAGATTCAGGCGGTCATCGAGCAAGGCACGGAATTGCCCTATCAAACCCGCGGCGGCCGGCGAAGCGCCGCGTCGATCCAGTTCCGCAAAGCGACGCTGCGTCTGGAGGTCACGCCCCTGATTACGCCGGACGGTCAGGTAATTCTGGATGTCGACGTGCGCAAGGATAGTGTGGGCCAGCAGGTTGCCGAGGGATTTGCCGTGGATACCCGGCACGTCAAGACCCAGGTGCAGGTCGAGAATGGGGGAACCGTCGCGATCGGCGGCATCTATCAGGAGGAGCGCCGGGACCGTCGCGCCAGCGTGCCATGGTTGGGCGACGTGCCGCTGCTGGGGGCCTTGTTCCGCAATCGATCCAACGAAGACCGGCGCACGGAATTGCTGGTGTTTCTTACGCCAAGCGTGGTGCCGCGCGGTGTGCCGGACGAGGCTCGGGCCACGCCAACGCTGGAGCCCGCGCCAAACCGAGCGGCGGCGGGAGCCGCACCTGGGCCGGCGACGACGCCATCGTCCCCGTCGCGGGATGACCTGCCGGCAGGGCACCGTCGCCTCACTGGTGCGCTCTTCGAGGCGACGCGTTCCGCACGCCCGACGCATATCCCGGTATTATCGGGGGTTGGAACCCAAATATCAGCGATTTATGCTGGAAAACGTAATACTTGTCGGACTGATGGGGGCGGGCAAGACCACGGTTGGGCGCGCAGTGGCACGACGTCTGGGACGGCAGTTCTATGACTCCGACCACGAGATCGAAGCGCGCACGGGCGTGCGCATTCCGGTCATCTTCGAGCACGAAGGCGAAGACGGTTTTCGTCAGCGCGAAGCCCAGACCATCGACGAACTCACCCAACGCAACGGTATCGTACTCGCCACTGGCGGGGGGGCCGTGCTGCGCGCGGAAAATCGCGAGCACATCAAGTCGCGCGGTACGGTCGTTTATTTGCGGGCAAATCCGCACGATCTCTGGCTGCGGACCCGACGTGACAAGAACCGGCCGTTGCTGCAGACGGCGGATCCGCGCGCGCGCCTCGAGCAACTGTTTCAGGAGCGCGATGCGCTTTATCGCGAGTGCGCCACCTTCGTCATCGAAACCGGTCGGCCGAGCGTCAATGCCCTCGTCAATATGGTGTTGATGCAACTGGAGATGGCAGGGATCGTGCCGAATCCTCCCGAGATCTCGCAAACGGCGCACGAGGTGCAGGGCGCCGGGCAAGTCGCGGCAGCAGGCTCGGCGGACACGGCGGACACGGCGGCAAAAGCCGCGAGCCCGGCGGGCGAAGTGCACGATCCGGCGCATCCCACCGGTCACGACGGCGTTGGGAATACGCCCTTGCCACCGTCGCGTGATACCTTCTCCCGCTAGGAAACGCCAATAGGCCAACAGGCGCGGCTCGACGTCGATGCCGCGCGGCAACGCTGAACATGACAACAAGCGGCATGATTACCCTCAAACTGGATCTGGGCGAGCGCGGTTACCCCATTCACATTGGCACCGACCTGCTTTCGCAAGAGGCGCTGTTCGCGCCGCACGTGCGTGGCACGCACGCCGTGATCGTCACGAATACGACCGTGGCGCCGCTCTACGCCGAGCGCGTCGCACAGACCTTGCAACGTCTCGGCAAGCGTGTGGTCACGGCGGTCCTGCCCGATGGCGAAAAGCACAAGAACTGGCAAACACTCAACCTGATCTTCGACGAACTCCTCGGTGCCCAAGCGGATCGCAAGGCTACGCTGATCGCCCTGGGCGGCGGCGTCGTGGGCGACATGACAGGGTTTGCCGCCGCTTGCTATATGCGTGGGGTGCCATTCGTTCAGGTGCCGACGACATTGCTGTCGCAGGTCGACTCGTCGGTCGGCGGCAAGACCGGCATCAATCATCCGCTGGGCAAGAACATGATCGGCGCCTTCTGGCAGCCCAGCGCCGTGCTGGCGGACATCGGCACGCTCTCCACGCTGCCGGATCGCGAACTCGCCGCCGGCATGGCGGAAGTGATCAAACACGGCGCGATTGCCGACGAAAAGTACTTCGACTGGATCGAAGCGAACATTGACGCACTGAATACCCGCGACACCGACGCACTCATCCACGCGGTGCAACGTTCCTGCGAGATCAAGGCTCGGGTGGTGGCGAGCGACGAGCGTGAGCAAGGACTGCGCGCCACGCTGAACTTCGGCCATACGTTCGGTCACGCCATCGAAGCCGGCCTGGGCTATGGCGAGTGGTTGCATGGCGAAGCCGTGGGCTGCGGTATGGTCATGGGTGCCGACCTGTCGGCCCGGTTGGGTTTCATCGACGAAGCGCTCGTGGCTCGCATCAAGGCGCTGGTGGCGGCGGCCAGGTTGCCGGTCACCGGCCCGAACCTCGGGGAAGACCGCTATATCGAGCTGATGCGCGTCGACAAGAAGGCCGAAGGTGGCGATATTCGATTCGTATTGCTCAACCGGCTGGGGCAGGCGTTCATGACGACGGCGCCCGAGGCCGACCTGCGCGCGACGCTGCGCGCCAACGTCTGACGAAGGAGGGCAGGCGATGATCGATTACGAAGCGTCGCTTGCCTCATATGCGGCGCGCTCGAACGCGTCGCGTGGACGACGTTTTGCAGAGCCGGCGCCGGCTACGCGCACCGAATTCCAGCGGGATCGGGATCGCATCATCCATTCGACCGCGTTCCGGCGTCTCGAATACAAGACGCAGGTATTCGTGAATCACGAAGGCGATCTGTTTCGCACGCGTCTCACGCACAGTCTCGAAGTCGCCCAGATCGGCCGATCGATCGCAAGAAACCTGCGCGTCAACGAAGATCTCGTCGAGGCGATCGCGCTGGCCCACGATCTCGGTCATACCCCGTTCGGTCACGCCGGGCAGGATGCGCTCAACGGATGCATGCACGAATTCGGCGGGTTCGAGCACAATCTGCAGAGCCTGATCGTTGTCGATGAACTCGAGGAGCATTACGGCGGCTTCAATGGACTGAATCTGAGCTTCGAGACACGCGAGGGCATTCTGAAGCACTGTTCGCGTGCGAATGCCCGACAGCTCGGTGAGCTTGGCGAGCGCTTCCTCAAGGGGCGCCAGCCAGGCATCGAAGCGCAGATCGCGAATCTTGCGGACGAGATCGCCTACAACAACCACGATATCGACGATGGCGTACGCTCGGGCCTCATTTCGCTCGAGCAACTCGATGACGTCCCGCTCTGGGCCCGGTACTGCTCGGAGTCGCGGCAAGCGTGGCCGGAAATTTCGGGCCGTCGCCTGGTGCACGAGACGACGCGCCGGATCATCAACGCACTGATCGTCGATTTGATCTCCACCACGCGCCAGCGCGTTGCCGACGCCTCGCCTTTTTCCATGGACGACGTGCGAGGCGCCGGGCCGTTGGTTGCGTTCAGCGATACCATGCGCGAGCAAGCCGGGCAGCTCAAACGGTTCCTGTTCGACAATCTGTACCGGCACTATCTCGTCATGCGCATGGCGGCGAAGGCGCAGCGCATCGTGCAGGAACTGTTCGATGCTTTTCTTAACGATCCGCGCCTGTTGCCGCCAGCGTACCGCACGGAAGCGCCTGACGAGCAGCCGCGCTGGATCGCGCATTACATCGCGGGCATGACGGACCGTTACGCGATCAAGGAATATCGCCGGCTTTTCGCCATCGAGCCGACGCTTTGATCACTTCTGGGCGCATCTCGCCAGGACGCGATCGGGAGCGATCGGAGGCGATTGCGATCGCGCGGGCGGATCAGTGCACATGCGATGCAAGCCGACATGCCAATCGACCGAGGTTCGACGGCGCGGAGATGGCATACGCCTTCCGGCAACCTGGACATTGACGCCCGGCAGATCGTGCGGCGCATCGTCCAACAAAAAAACAGCCGGCATTTGCCGGCTGTTTTTATTGTCGCGGCCCTCGGGCGCGACCTCAGTGGACACCGCGCATGCGAATCGCAAGCCCCGATCGCTCCGAGGACGCACACGTCCCGCGCAGAGTCAGCTTCGTCCCGCAATGAAGCCGAGCACCAGAGCCACTGCGGCCACAGCGCCCAGGGTCTGCCAGGGTCGCTCATGGACATAGCCGTCGGCCTCCTCCCAGACTTCGTTCGCACGAAGACGCAAGTTGGCGCGGGCATCGCCGAATTCGCTGCGTGCCTGACGCAGCTTGTCGCCAATTTCAGCCCGCAGTGCTTCAACGTCCGACGCCGACTTGGCATTGGATAAGGCGTGGTCGAGATCATCGAGCAGATCGCGCACTCGCGAGGAAACATCGCCGGTGGCCAGACGCGCCGCGCGGGCCGTGCGGCGTCCGGCAAATCGCGCATCTTCCAGTCCGCTATTCAGTGCTGCTTCCGCTTTCGAGGCAATTCCCATTTTCAGACTCCCAATAGGTGGTATTGAAATGCGGTGCTCTGACGACTCGGGGGAGGCGACGACGACACCGGTGGAACCCTGAGGCGAGCGGCCATTATGGCGCGACCATTCGCCGACGTACATCATCACAGACCTACGGGAAATATCGAAAGTTGCGGCGTGTTGGCTGAATTTCGTGTGAGAAGGCACTGACATGGGCAAAAAACGCGAAAACGCCGCACTGGGCGGCGTTTTCGGAGTCGCGCGGCGCGACTTTCGTCGCGCCGGAGCGGCTCGGATGCGGCAGGCGTATGCCGTCGTGGCTTAGAAGCGGTAGCCCAGCGACAGGAACGTCACCACCGGGTTCAGCTTGACCTTGGCTTCGCTGGTGGTCACGATCGGGCCACGCGTCGTGGTCAGCTTGGCCGTGGTGCTCACCGGGATGTACGACACGGAGAAAGCGAGGGTCCAGTGCTTGTCCATGTTGTAGTTGATACCGGCGTTGAACACGGGGGCCCACGAGTTCGTCAGCTTGGCCGTGGTGTTGCCTCCCGGGCCGCCGGTCAGGGCGTTGCTCGCGAGCGACTGGAAACCCGGCGTCAGTTCGATGTTCGAGTACCAGAAGTAGCTCGCACCGATGCCGACGAACGGACGCCACTTGTCGTTGGCCTGGCCGAAATAGTATTTCAGCAACAGTGCCGGGCTCCACTGCTTGGCCGAGGCCAGCGAACCGCCGCCCGGCAGGGCGAGGGCGCCTTGACCGTACAGGCGGAACTTCGGCGGCAGCCCCATCACGGCTTCAACGGCCACATTGTCGGTGAAGAAGTGAGAGAAGGTAAGGCCGACCGTATCGGCGTCGTCGACCTGAGCGCCCGTGCTGCCGAGACGGCTGTTCACGAGTGAGGCCAGACCCGGCACGTTCGATCCGGTGACGTGCAGCGGATCACTGGAAACCTGGGGCGAGAGGTGGAACCAGCCAAGGTTGACAACGTTATCGCCGGCTTGCTGTGCGAACGCGGCCCCCGATGCCGTCAACATGGCCACGGCAGCAATCGTCAAATGCTTCAACTTCATCGATTCGTCTCCTGCTCAAGATTCTTTATTGTCGAGAATTTCGTTAAATGAAATTCAGGGCCATTATGCCGACGGTGCATAGGCGCGGATAGCAAGAGTCTGGAGGCCGCGCTCTAAAGGTGTTGTATTCATGCATCGCCTCATGGAATGCCCCTAGGAAAAAGCGCTGGACGAAAGAAAAGCGCGCCCTTATATGTCAGGCACGCTTTTAGGAATTCACTGCGGAGTCCGATATGCTGGGCGCAACCTGCGTCCCGCACGCTGGGTTTAGAACTTGTAGCCGAGCGATACGAAGGTCACAATCGGATTCAGTTTGATCTCGGCGTCCGAAGAAGAGAGCACCGTACCATCCTGCGCCTTGATCTTGATGTTCGCTGTGGTCTTGAGCGGCACGTAGGAGACGGAGGCGCTCGCGACCCAGTGCTTGTCGAAGGCATAGGAAAAGCCGGCATTGAAAACCGGTTGCCACGACGCCGATGATTTCGCTTCGACGCTCGTCGGTCCATTGTGACCGGAAGTAAAAGCGAGCACGCTGCCGAAATTCTGATTCAGCGCCGCTTCAAAACTGGGATTGAGATTGACGTTTGTGAAGAACGTATAACTCACGCCGATTCCGAGAAAAGGGCGCCACGCCGAATTGGCTTGTCCGAAGTAGTACTGCAATACCAGCGCCGGGCTCCATTGGCGCACGCTTTGCACAATCGGGTTGTTTTGTGGTGCGCCCAGGTCGATACTCGTGAGCGCGCCGGCCAGTCCGGGCGGCGCGATGACGCCCTGCCCGGTGAGTTTGAACTTGGCGGGAATGCCGGCCACTGTCTGCAGGGCGATGTTGTCGGTGAAGAAGTGGGTGACCACGAGCCCGAGCGTATCGGCGTTGCTGACCTTGGCGCCGCTGCCGGGCGAGGTGAAGCTCGACGGCACGAGGCCTGGTGTGATGCCCTCCTGCGTGACGCCGGTCGTCATGGGTTTGCTGGAGTCCTGCGGGGCGATGTGGAACCATCCGAGGTTGACGACGTTGTCGCCGGCCTGCTGTGCACTGGCGTCGGGGGACGCCAGGGAAATGCCGAGTCCGAGCGCGCACAGGCACGCCGCGGACCGATAGGTCCGAATTGTCATTTGTCTATCCTCCCAAGATTATTTATTTATTTTTCGATGCATTATGCGCTTGGGATTTCGTCGCGCAATCGTCGGATCTAGAGTTTTTGTACGAATCAACGGGGTTTGGCGAGATATCAGTATTTAAAGAGTTTTTTCGGTCGAAATTCTCTTTTGAATCGTGATATCGAGCTTTAAAGCATTACATTTGAATCCGCATGGCCCGATTACCGCGACTATTTATTCCGCGCCAGCCGCAGCACGTCATTCTGCGTGGCAATAACCGGCAGGCGATCTTCGTCGACGACGAGGACCGGCGTGTCTTCCATGATCGATTGCGCGATGCCGCGCGTGCGCACGGTTTGGCGATCCATGCGTGGTGCATGATGCCGAACCATCTGCATCTGGTGGCCACGCCAGCCGACGAGCGCAGTCTGCCCGCGACGCTGCAGGCCGTTGGCCGTTACTACGTGCTGTATTTCAACCGTCGGCACCAGCGTACCGGCACGTTGTGGGAAGGCCGGTATCGTGCCACCGTGATCGAAGCCGAGCATTACCTGCTGCTTGCGAGCCGGTATGTCGAACTCAACCCGGTGCGTGCCGGACTGGTCGACGCACCCGGTAACTACGCGTGGTCAAGCTACAACCATCACGTCGGCGTGACCGTCGACAGTCTGGTCACCGACCACGCGCTTTACTGGGCGTTGGGCAACACGCCGTTCGAACGTCAACGCGCTTACGCAGAGGGGTTCTCGATCCCGCTGCCCGCGCACGAGGTCGACGCATTGCGTACAGCCACGCAAAAGGGCTGGTTGCTCGGCAGCCCCGAGTATCAGGCGCGCATGGCGCTCGCCGCCAATCGTCGAGTGAGTCCCCTCACACGCGGCCGTCCCCGCAAGGCCGTGTCCTCAGCCCTCTGAGGCGCTTTCCCGACAGACCGCACCTGGTCTGTCGGACTTCCCCAAGCTTTTGAAATCACGGAATTTTTCAGCGAGATCCGTTTGGACACGATACATCTGACCCCATTAAAATAAAGCCTTCTTTTGGTGCGGTTTTTTAATAGAATCTGACCCCATTAAAATATTTTGTCATTGTGAATTTCATGGCGTATATTCCAACTTCGGCCGATTGGTGCGATGCGCAAAAGCGTGCGCGCTGAGTCGGTTTCCTGTGGCAACGCCCGAGAAAGACCTTCGACGCGCGCGAATCCGCAGCCTGGCCCGCCCGGCCAACCCCACTTAACCCGGTCGACCGCGACGAGCATGCGCGCGGCGGCCTCGCCAAGAGACGGTGTAACTCGTGGAAAAGAAACAGCAACCGATTGCGACGGCAGCAGCGCTGCCGGGTGAGGCGTACTTGGCGCCGGACGCACAGGGCATGTACGACCCGGCCAACGAACACGACGCCTGCGGCGTCGGCTTCGTGGCCCACATCAAGGGCGTGAAGAGCCATGCGATCGTCGAGCAGGGCCTGAAGATTCTCGAAAACCTCGACCACCGGGGCGCAGTGGGCGCCGACCCGCTGATGGGCGACGGTGCCGGCATCCTGCTGCAGATCCCCGATCAGTTCTTCCGCGAAGAGATGGCAAAGCAGGGCGTGACCCTGCCGCCGGCCGGCGAATACGGCGTGGGCATGATCTTCCTGCCGAAGGAGCACGCCTCGCGCCTGGCCTGCGAACAGGAGCTCGAGCGCACCGTGAAGGCCGAAGGCCAGGTCGTGCTCGGCTGGCGCGACGTGGCGATCGATCGCGACATGCCGATGTCGCCGAACGTGAAGGCCACCGAGCCGGTGATCCGCCAGATCTTCATCGGTCGCGGGCAGGACATCATGGTGACGGACGCGCTCGAGCGCAAGCTTTACGTCATCCGCAAGACCGCGAGCCACCGCATCCAGGCCCTCAAGCTCAAGCATGGCAAGGAATACTTCGTGCCGTCGATGTCGGCACGTACGATCGTCTACAAGGGGCTGCTGCTTTGCGACCAGGTCGGCCGCTATTACCGTGACCTGGCTGATCCGCGCACCGTCTCGGCACTCGCCCTCGTTCACCAGCGCTTCTCGACGAACACGTTCCCGGCATGGGAACTGGCTCACCCGTATCGCATGGTGGCGCACAACGGTGAAATCAACACCGTGAAGGGCAACGTCAACTGGATCAACGCCCGCACCGGCGCGATCTCGTCGGCCGTGCTCGGCGACGATCTGCAGAAGCTGTGGCCGTTGATCTACCCGGGCCAGTCGGACACGGCCTCGTTCGACAACTGCCTCGAAATGCTCACGATGGCCGGCTATCCGCTCGCCCATGCCGTGATGATGATGATTCCGGAAGCGTGGGAGCAGCACACGTTGATGGACGAGAACCGCCGCGCGTTCTACGAGTACCACGCGGCGATGATGGAGCCGTGGGACGGCCCCGCCGCCATCGCGTTCACTGACGGTCGTCAGATCGGCGCCACGCTCGACCGCAACGGTCTGCGCCCGGCCCGTTACCTGATCACCGACGACGACATGGTCATCATGGCCTCGGAGTCGGGCGTGCTGCCGATTCCCGAATCGAAGATCGTGAAGAAGTGGCGCCTGCAGCCGGGCAAGATGTTCCTGATCGACATGCAGCAGGGCCGCATCATCGACGACAAGGAACTCAAGGACAACCTCGCCAACGCCAAGCCGTACAAGAGCTGGATCGACGCCGTGCGCATCAAGCTCGACGAGATCGAGTCGAAGGTCGAGGAAGCCGGTGTGCACCATGACACGGCCACGCCGCTGCTCGATCTGCAGCAGGCGTTCGGCTACACGCAGGAAGAAGTGAAGCTGTTGATGACGCCGATGGCGATCAACGGCGAAGAAGCCGTGGGCTCGATGGGCAACGACAGCCCGCTCGCGGTCATGAGCAACAAGAACAAGACGCTCTACCACTACTTCCGTCAGCTGTTCGCGCAAGTCACGAACCCGCCGATCGACCCGATCCGCGAGAACATGGTGATGTCGCTGGTGTCGTTCATCGGCCCGAAGCCGAACCTGCTCGACACGAACAACATCAACCCGCCGATGCGTCTCGAAGTGTCGCAGCCGGTGCTGGACTTCAAGGAAATCTCGAAGATCCGTCACATCGACAAGTACACCGGCGGCAAATTCCGCTCGTACGAGTTGAACATCTGCTATCCGGTCGCCTGGGGCAAGGAAGGGATCGAAGCGCGCCTCGCGTCGCTGTGCGCCGAAGCGGTCGACGCCGTGAAGTCGGGCTACAACATCCTGATCGTGTCCGATCGGCTCACGAACCGCGAGCAGGTCGCGATTCCGGCGCTGCTCGCCACGTCGGCCGTGCACCAGCATCTGGTGGCACAGGGCCTGCGCACGAGCACGGGCCTCGTGGTGGAGACCGGCTCGGCCCGTGAAGTGCACCACTTCGCACTGCTGGCCGGCTACGGCGCCGAAGCCGTTCACCCGTACCTGGCGATGGAAACGCTCGCGCAGATCGCCCGCAAGCAAGGCGGCGACCTGACGCCCGAGAAGGCGATCAAGCACTTCGTCAAGGCGATCGGCAAGGGCCTGCACAAGGTCATGTCGAAGATGGGCATCTCGACGTACATGTCGTACACGGGCGCGCAGATCTTCGAAGCGATCGGTCTCTCGCAGGAGCTGGTCAGGAAGTATTTCCAGGGCACGGCCTCGAACGTCGGCGGCATCGGCATCTTCGAGGTGGCGGAAGAAGCGGTGCGTCTGCATCGCGACGCCTTCGGCGACGATCCGGTGCTCGCGAACATGCTCGACGCCGGCGGCGAATACGCCTTCCGCATTCGTGGCGAAGACCACATGTGGACGCCGGACGCGATCGCCAAGCTCCAGCATTCGACCCGCGCCAACTCGTACCAGACGTACAAGGAATACGCGAACCTCATCAACGACCAGAGCAAGCGTCACATGACGCTGCGTGGCCTGTTCGAATTCCGCGTCGATCCGCAGCGCGCGATTCCGCTTGACCAGGTGGAATCGGCCAAGGAGATCGTGAAGCGTTTCGCCACGGGCGCCATGTCGCTCGGCTCGATCTCCACCGAGGCGCACGCCACGCTGGCCGTCGCGATGAACCGCATCGGCGGCAAGTCGAACACGGGTGAGGGCGGTGAAGATCCGCGCCGCTATCGCAACGAACTCAAGGGTATTCCGATCAAGAAGGGCGAATCGCTTGCCTCGATCGTGGGCCGCGACGTCATCGAGACCGACATCGAACTGCAGGACGGCGACTCGCTGCGCTCGAAGATCAAGCAGGTGGCCTCGGGGCGCTTCGGCGTGACCGCCGATTATCTGGTCTCGGCCGATCAGATCCAGATCAAGATGGCGCAGGGCGCCAAGCCGGGCGAAGGCGGTCAGTTGCCGGGCCACAAGGTGACGGAGTACATCGGCAAGCTGCGTTACTCGGTGCCGGGCGTGGGCCTGATTTCACCGCCGCCGCACCACGACATCTACTCGATCGAAGATCTGGCGCAGCTCATTCACGATTTGAAGAACGTGAACGCCTCGTCGTCGATTTCGGTGAAGCTGGTGTCGGAAGTGGGTGTGGGCACGGTGGCCGCGGGTGTGGCCAAGGCCAAGGCCGATCACGTGGTGATCGCCGGTCATGACGGCGGTACCGGCGCTTCGCCGCTCTCGTCGGTCAAGTACGCCGGCACGCCGTGGGAACTGGGTCTGGCCGAGACGCAGCAGACGCTGGTGCTCAACCGCCTGCGTGGCCGTATCCGCGTGCAGGCCGACGGCCAGATGAAGACCGGCCGCGACGTGGTCATCGGTGCGCTGCTCGGCGCCGACGAGTTCGGCTTTGCCACGGCCCCGCTCGTCGTCGAAGGCTGCATCATGATGCGCAAGTGCCACCTGAACACCTGTCCGGTGGGCGTAGCCACGCAGGATCCGGTGCTGCGCAAGAAGTTCCAGGGCAAGCCGGAGCACGTCGTCAACTACTTCTTCTTCGTCGCCGAGGAAGTGCGCGAGATCATGGCGCAACTCGGTATCGCGAAGTTCGACGACCTGATCGGTCGCGCCGACCTGCTCAACACCAAGGCGGGCGTGGAGCACTGGAAGGCGAAGGGTCTCGACTTCGCGCGCATCTTCCACCTGCCGGAAATCGAAGCCGACGTGCCGCGTCTGCATGTCGAGACGCAGGACCACGGTCTGGCCGGCGCACTCGATCACGCACTCATCGAAAAGGCGATGCCGGCCCTCGAAAAGGGCGAGCACGTGTCGTTCATCCAGCCGGTGCGCAACCGCAACCGTACGGTCGGTGCGATGCTTTCGGGTGAAGTGGCCAAGCGCTACGGCCACGACGGTCTGCCTGACGACACGATCCACGTGCAGCTCAAGGGCACGGCGGGTCAGAGCTTCGGGGCGTTCCTCGCCCGCGGCATCACGCTCGATCTGGTGGGCGACGGCAACGACTACGTTGGCAAGGGCCTGTCAGGCGGTCGCATCATCGTGCGTCCGACCAACGACTTCCGTGGCAACGCCGAAGACAACATCATCGTGGGCAACACCGTGATGATCGGCGCCATCGAGGGCGAGGCGTTCTTCAACGGGGTGGCCGGCGAGCGCTTCTGCGTGCGCAACTCGGGCGCCACCGCCGTGGTGGAAGGCACGGGCGATCACGGCTGCGAATACATGACCGGCGGTACGGTGGTCGTGCTGGGCGAGACCGGCCGCAACTTCGCGGCGGGTATGTCGGGCGGCGTGGCCTACGTGTACGACGCTGACGGCACGTTCGCCGCCAAGTGCAACACGGCGATGGTCGCGCTCGATCCGGTGCTGCCGCATGGCGAGCAGGAGCGCACGGTGAGCCAGGGGTTGTGGCATCGCGGCCAGACGGACGAGGCGCAGCTGCGCGAGCTCATCGAGCGTCACTTCCAGTACACGGGTTCGACGCGCGCCAAGGCGTTGCTCGAGGACTGGGACGGCGCACGTCGCAAGTTCGTGAAGGTGTTCCCGAACGAGTACAAGCGCGCCTTGGGCGACATGGCCAAGGCAGCCGAAAAACAAGCACTGGCGGCCTGAGACCGCTCGCGCGGCGGCGCCACGGAGTGAGGGCTCCGGGGCGCGCCGCGCGCGGGTGAGGCACGGTAACCACAAAACTTTCCGACTGAAGAAACATGGGCAAGGTCACAGGTTTTCTCGAATTCGAGCGCCAGAGCGAGTCGTACGAAGCACCGCTGGCACGCGTGAAGCACTACAAGGAGTTCGTGCTCGCGCTCTCCGACGAACAGGCAAAGGTGCAGGGCGCACGCTGCATGGACTGCGGCATTCCGTTCTGCAACAACGGATGCCCGGTCAACAACATCATTCCCGACTTCAACGATCTGGTGTATCGCCAGGACTGGAAGGCGGCCATCGGCGTGCTGCACTCGACGAACAACTTCCCGGAGTTCACGGGTCGCATTTGTCCGGCGCCGTGTGAGGCGGCCTGCACGCTGAACATCAACAACGACCCCGTGGGCATCAAGTCGATCGAGCACGCGATCATCGACAAGGCGTGGAGCGAAGGCTGGGTCGAGCCGCAACCCGCGAAGCACAAGACCGGCAAGACGGTCGCCGTCGTCGGCTCCGGCCCGGCGGGCCTGGCCGCGGCGCAGCAACTCGCGCGCGCCGGTCACGACGTGACCGTGTTCGAGAAGAACGATCGCGTGGGCGGTCTGCTGCGCTACGGCATTCCCGACTTCAAGCTGGAGAAGTGGCTGATCGATCGTCGCATGCGCCAGATGGAAGCCGAAGGCGTGACGTTCCGCACCGGCGTCTACGTGGGCAAGGACGCCCCCGATGCGCATATCAACAACTTCTCCAGGGAAACGATTTCGCCGGAGCAGTTGCAGGCGCAGTTCGACGCCGTAGTGATCGCCGGCGGCGCCGAGCAGCCGCGCGACCTGCCGGTGCCGGGCCGTGAGCTCGACGGCATTCACTTCGCGATGGAATTCCTGCCGCAGCAGAACAAGGTCAACGCGGGCGACAAACTGGCGAACCAGCTGTTGGCGACCGGCAAGAGCGTGATCGTGATCGGCGGCGGCGATACCGGTTCGGATTGCGTGGGCACGTCGAATCGTCATGGTGCGAAGCACGTCACGCAATTCGAACTGCTGCCGCAGCCGCCCGAGCAGGAGAACAAGCCGATGGTGTGGCCGTACTGGCCGACCAAGCTGCGCACGTCGTCGAGCCACGAAGAAGGCTGCGAGCGCGACTGGTCCGTTGCGACGAAGCGCTTCGAGGGCAAGAACGGTAAGGTCGAGAAGCTGATCGCCGTGCGCCTGGAGTGGAAGGACGGCAAGATGCAGGAAGTCGCGGGCTCGGAATTCGAGCTCAAGGCCGATCTGGTGCTGCTCGCCATGGGTTTCGTCTCGCCCTTGCAGACGGTGCTCGACGCATTCGGTGTGGACAAGGACGCACGCGGCAACGTGCGTGCCGCCACCGAGGGCGAGCGCGCGTACACGACGAACCTGCCGAAGGTGTTCGCGGCGGGCGACGTGCGGCGCGGCCAGTCGCTCGTGGTCTGGGCGATTCGCGAGGGCCGTCAGTGCGCCCGGGCCGTCGATGAGTTCCTGATGGGGCATTCGGTGCTGCCGCGCTGAGAGCGAAAGCATTCGCCTGCCAAAACCACGAATACGGGGAAGTTGAGAGGAGGGGCGCGGAGGTAGGCATCTGCGTCACTGTGAAGAAACCGTCCGGGCGTAAACGTCCGGGCGGTTTTTTCTTGTCCGGCGGCGCTGCGCGGGGGCGTTCAGGGTGCTGATCGGATAATGAAAATCGTTAAAAATACGATGTCATACAACAAGGCGATTCTGATCGATGTTCACCTATGCGCTGATCCTCCCGACATGTGCGAATGCCATTGCCTTCAAAGCTGTCGGGGTGGAGATGAGGAAGCGTTCGAAACCCTAGGGATTATCCGTAAACGATGCAATTCTTGATTGTCATCGTACATCGTCTCACGTAGGATGCCTCTCCATGCGAGCCATGCACTCGCAACAGAAGACTCATGGAGAGAGACAACATCATGGCCCTCAGGATCAAAGGCCTGCGCTGGTGGATGATCGGCTTGCTCACGCTCGGCACGGTCATGAACTACCTCGCGCGCAGCTCGCTTGCCGTTGCCGCCCCCACGGTAATGAAGGACCTCCACATTACCACCCAGCAATATGGCTGGATCACCGGCGCCTTCCTCGTTCTCTATCCGATCGGCGCACCCGTCACCGGTTACCTGATGGACCGCATCGGGCTTCGTCTCGGCTTCCTGCTGTGCGGGGTCATGTGGTCGGTCGTGTGCATGCTGCACGGGCTCGCCGACGGCTGGGTCGGCCTGTTCGTGCTGCGCGGATTGCTCGGGCTCGCTGAAGCGTCGTTCATTCCGGCGGGCATGCGTGCCGCGGCGTTCTGGTTCCCGACGAAGGAGCGCGCGCTCGCGGCCGGGATCTTCAACGTCGGCACGTCCGTCGGGGCGATCCTCGCGCCGCCGCTGATCGCCTGGTCGATCATGCGCTACAACTGGGAGACGGCGTTCGTGATCGCGGGCGGGCTCGGGCTGGTGTGGGGTGTCCTGTGGTACGTCTTCTATCGTCACCCGACCGATCATCCCGCGCTCACGCAAGCCGAGTCGGACTACATCAACGAAGGCCGCGCCGTCGACGCGGCGGCCGATGCTCGCAAGCCCGATCTGCTCACCATCGTGCGCCAGCGCAACTTCTGGGGGATCGCGCTGCCGCGCTTTTTCGCCGATCCGGTGTGGGGCACGATCGTATTCTGGATGCCGTTGTACCTCAACCAGGCGCGCGGCTTCGATCTGAAGACGATCGCGGCCACGGCGTGGCTTCCGTTCGTGGCGGCGGACGTCGGCTGCCTGATGGGCGGCACGATTTCCGTGTGGCTGAACAGGCACTTCCGGATGACCATCTTCAACGGCAAGCGCGTGGTGTTTACGATCGGCGCGATCATCATGACGGCGATGTGCGGCGTGGGTTTCGTCAAGGACCCGATGATGGCGATCTTTTTGCTGTGCCTGGGCGGATTCGCGCACCAGACCCTCTCGATCAGCGTGATCTCGATGTCGGCGGATCTGTTCCCGCGCAACGAGGTCGCCACCGTCACCGGGCTCGCGGGGTTGTCCGCGGGCATCGGCAACCTGCTGTTCACGCTGGTGATCGGCACGTTCGTGACCGCCGTGGGCTACGCGCCGTTCTTCGTGGCCCTGGGGCTTGGCGACCTGATCGGAGCCGTGATCCTGTGGACCCTCGTCAAGCCGCACATCACCGGCACCGCAACGCCGGTGACGCGGGCGCGCACCGGCGGTGTCGATGCGGCGCGCACGGCAAACGCCTGAGCCGCGAGTTCATGCATTCGTGCACGCTCGCGGTCGATATACCGATGAACAAGGACTGATATGAGCCAGACTTCCGGCAACCCCTCCAAGCCGTTTCGTCGCCTGCTGCTGACCGGCGCCGCGGGCAATCTGGGCAAACAACTGCGCGGCAAGCTCGCCGAGTGGGCGGACATCGTGCGCGTGAGCGACATCGTGCCGATCACCGCCGACGCGCCTCACGAGGAAGCGATGCAGGTCGATCTCGCCGATCGTGCGGCAGTGCATGCGTTGCTCGCGGACGTCGATGCCCTGGTGCATCTGGGCGGCATTTCCGTCGAGGCGCCGTTCGACGATATTCTGCAAGCGAACATTCTCGGCCTGTACAACGTGTACAGCGCGGCGCAGAAGCAGGGCGTCAGGCGCATCATCTACGCGAGCTCGAACCACGCGGTGGGCTTCCATCCCGTGACGGAGGTGCTCGACACCGACGTGCCGCATCGTCCCGATGGCATGTACGGTCTGTCCAAGTGCTTCGGCGAAGACCTGTCGCGCTATTACTTCGATCGCTTCGGCCTCGAGACGGTCTGCCTGCGCATCGGCTCGTCGTTCGAGCAGCCGAAGAACCCGCGCATGATGGTGACGTATCTGAGCTATCGTGATTTCGCAGAGCTCGTGCGATGCTCGCTGTTCACGAATCGCGTGGGACACGCCATCGTCTACGGTGTGTCGGACAATCCGACGCTCTGGGTCGACAACACGAAGGCGGCCTTTCTTGGCTATCGTCCCCAGGACAGCTCGGCCGAGTTCGCAGGACTGTTCCCGGCGAAGGCACCCGACACGCAGATGGACGACTGGGCGCAGCGCTTCCAGGGTGGCCCGTTCGTGCTGATGGGGCCGATGGAGCCCAAGGCATGAGCGTGTCGATCGAGCGGCTCGAGCCGTCGCGTGCAACGCCCCATGCCGTCGGCGAGAGCCCGCTGTGGCGCGCCGACGAACAGGCGCTGTACTGGGTCGACATCCCGGCGCGACAGTTGCATCGCGTCACGCCGGCCGACGGCATTCACCGGCAATGGACGTTCCCCGAGCAGATCGCCTGCTTCACGTTCGACGCCGCCGGCACGCTGCTGGCGGGCTGCGAGAGCGGCCTGTTCGCCGCGCGACTCGGTGCATCGGACACCGTGACCGAATCGCAGTGGCAACGACTCGCGGCACCGGCGTTTCCGGCCTCGGGCATGCGCTTCAACGATGGCCGCTGCGACCGGCAGGGGCGATTCTGGGCGGGCACGATGGTGCAGGACATGTCGCTCGTGAGCGACGTTGGCGCGCTCTTCCGCTATGACGCCGAGGGACGGCTGTCCGCGCCGCTGGTCGACCGTCTGGTCACCCAGAATGGCCTCGGCTTCTCGCCCGACAGCCGAACGATGTACCTGAGCGACTCGCATCCGGCGCGTCGGCGCGTATGGGCGTTCGACTTCGATGCCGAGCGCGGCGCCATCGGCGCGCAGCGTCTGTTCGTCGACATGAACGACTACCCGGGGCGGCCGGATGGTGCCGCGGTCGATGCCGACGGCGCCTACTGGACCTGTGCCAACGACGGCAGTCGCCTGCTGCGCTTCACGCCGGCGGGTGTACTCGATCGGGAAATCGTGCTGCCCGTGTCGAAGCCGTCGATGTGCGCATTCGGCGGACGCGATTTCGACACGCTGTTCGTCACGTCGATTCGGCCGGGCGTGGGAGCCAACGAGCACGACGGGCATGTGTTCGCCGTGCGTTGCGGGGTGCAGGGGTTACCGGAAGCGCCCTATGCCGGCGCGCTTCCGGTGGCGGGCTGAAGCCGGGCGCTTCAGCCGCGGCGTGCCGCGATCAGTGCGTGAAGTCAGGCGTGGCGAGCGACTTGCCGCGTGTCTCGGGCAGCAGCAGGGCGCACAGCACCACGAGCAGATAGCCGCCGCCGGCCACCATGCCGATCGCCTTCACGAGCGAACCCGTCTGTGCGAGCGTGCCCACGGCGATGGGGAAAAACGACCCGATGCCGCGCCCCAGGTTGTAACAGAAGCCCTGCCCCGAACCGCGAATGTGGTTCGGGTAGAGCTCGGTCAGATACGCGCCGATACCCGCGAAGATGCCTTGCACGACGATGCCCAGCGGAAAGCCGAGCAGCAGCATGGCGCTGTCGGTGATCGGCAGCATGGTGTAGGCCATGCCCAGCAGGAACGACGCGATGGCGAAGAAGATGAAGGCGCCGCGCCGGCCGAGCTTGTCGGAGAGAATCGCGCCGACAATGTAGCCCACGAACGAGCCGACGATCAGCACGATCAGATAGGCGCTGGTGTTGAATACCGACAGACCGCGCACCGTTTTCAGGTACGTCGGCAGCCATGTGGTGATGGCGTAGTAACCGCCAAGCATGCCCGAGCACAGCAGGCTGCCGAGGATCGTCGTCTTCAGATGCTCCGGCGAGAAAATCTGCATGAAGTTGCCCTGCAATTGTCCCTCGGCGACCTTGCGGCGCGTTTGCGTGAAGATCTCGGGGTCCGACACATTACGACGCACGTACGTGATCCACAGCGCCGGCACGATGCCGATCCAGAAACACGCGCGCCATGCCGTGCCTTCGTCGAGCACCGCGAAGAAGAACCAGTACAGCAGCGCGGCGGCGGCCCAGCCCACGGACCAGCTGCTCTGCACCGTGCCGACCGCTTTGGCGCGATGCTGCGGCGATCGAATCATCTCGCCCATCATCATCGTGACCACCGTCCATTCGCCGCCGAAGCCGATGCCCTGCAACGTGCGCGTGACGAGCAACTGCCAGAACGAGTTCGTGAAGCCAGAGAGGAAGGTGAACAGGCAGAACGTGGCAATCGTCCACTGCAGCACGCGCACCCGCCCGAAGCGATCCGCGAGAATGCCCGCCAGCCACCCGCCGACCGCCGACGAGATCAGCGAGCTGGTGGCGATCATGCCTGCCTCGCTCTTCGACATGCCCCATGCGGCAATGAGCGTGGGAATGAGAAACGAATAGATCATGAAGTCGAACGCGTCGACGGCGTAGCCGCCGAAGCCCGCATACAGGGCCTTGCGTTCCTTCGTGTTGAGTTCGTTGAACCAGGAAAAAAATGCCATGGAAACTCCTCGGTGGATCCTGTGCCTGTCGTTATGTGTGCTGCGTGTGTGCGGATAAACGTGTGCGGATAAACGGTGGCGCTCTCCGGCGCCGTGCCCCGCGGCTGCGTCCCTGTGCGTGCGATGTTCGCCATCCGCCATGACGCGGCGCATCGATGTGTCGGCGCGTCAGCGTCAGAGCGTGAGGCCGCCGTCGACGTGGATGACCTGGCCGGTGATCTGCCGCGCGTGCGGGCCGAGCAGGAAGACGGCGAGGGCGGCGACATCGTCGGGCTCGCACAGGCGTGCGGTCGGGGTGGCGTCGGCCGCGCGCTGCCATGCGGTGGGGTCGATGGCCGAATGGCCGCCGTCCTTGCGCGTATAGCCGGGGGCCACGCAGTTGATCGTTACGCCGGCGCGCGCATACTCGGCGGCGGCGCTTTTGGCGAGTGCCTCGATGGCGGCCTTGGCTGCCGCCGTGGCCGGAAAGCCCGCCTGATTGGGTGCGAAACGATGCGCGACGAACGAGCTGATGGCGACCACGCTGGCCTGCGACGAGCGTTGCAGATCGGGCAGGGCGCTGCGCAGCAGGGCGGCGAAGGCGCCTGGCATGGCGGCGAGCGTGCGGGCAAAAGCGTCGTCGTCGATGTCGGCGAGGCTTTGCCGCATGGCAAAGCCGGCATTGCTCACGACCTGATCGACCGGACCGAAGGCGTCATGCGCGGCGTCGATCAGGCGCGCGCCCGCCGACGGGTCCGTCAGGTCGCCGAACCAAACGGCGCACTGGGCGCCGAATCCCTCGCAGGCGTGACGCACGTCCGCCAGCCGCGCCTGACTCGCGTCGGACGCGCCTCGGGTATGCAGGAGCAGGCGGGTATCCGGGGAGGCAAGCCGGCGCGCGATGGCGGCGCCGATGCCCGATGCCGCGCCGGTCACGACGATGGTGCGCGCGGCACGCGGGCCGGACGGGAAAGCGGGGGTAGTCACGATGTGCCCGAAGCAAGCCAGAGGTGCTCGTGATTATGCCAAACCCCCTGCCCGCCGGAACAGGCGCGTCAATAATATTTATGAAGTGAACGAATCAGGCCGCGCCGACCACCCGTGACCTTTCGACGTCCGCCGTCGCGGGCAGCGTGAGGGTGTGCTGATGGAAGCGTCCAAGCGTATCGCGATGCGCCACGCTCACAAGGGTCGTGGCCGGCAGGCGGGCATGGAGCGCTTCGTACACCGCTTCTTCGGTCTGGACGTCGAGCGCGCTGGTGGCCTCGTCGAGGAACAGATAGTCGGGCTTTTGCAGCAGGGCGCGCGCCGCGGCGAGCCGTTGCTGCTCGCCGCCGGACAGCCGCCGCGCCCAGTGCGCGACGCTCAGGAGTTCGTCGCCGTACTGACCGAGCTTCACGGCGTCGAGCGCGGCGCGACATTCGGCGTCGGTAAAGGCGTCGGGTGCGGAAGGAAAGGCGAGGGCGGCCTTGAGGGTGTCGATCGGCAGGTAGCTTTGCTGCGAGAGGAAGAGGACGCGGGCGCTCGCGGGCACCTCGATGCGCCCGCTGCCGAACGGCCACAGGCCGGCGAGCGCGCGCAGCATGGTGCTCTTGCCGCAACCCGAGCGTCCGCGAACGAGCCAGCGCGAGCCGGGGGCGAAGATGAACGAGCCGGCGTCCACGAGCGGGGCGCCGTTAGGCAGCGTGAGCGTGAGGTCGGTCGCCGCGAAGGCGAGTGCCTGGTCGGCCGTGCGCACGTCGATGCCCCCCGCGCGTGGCGCGGCATCGATCACGCGCGTGAATTCGCGCAGACGGTTGATCGTCGCCTTCCAGTCCGCCAGCGTCGAGAAGCTGTTCACAAACCAGGAGAAGCCGTCGCTGACCTGCCCGAACGCGTCGATGATGCGCATGAGCACGCCGAGCGTGAAGGCGCCCGCGAAGTAGCGCGGCGCGGCCGCCATGATCGGGAACACGATGGCGATCTGCGCATAGATCGAGTTCGCGAAAATCAGTCGTTTGGTCACGACCATGATTTGCCACCAGTTGTCGCGCACGGCGCCGAATGCCGCTTTCAGGCGCGACAGCTCGGCGCCCTCGCCGCGGTAGAGCGCCACCTGCTCGGCCGATTCGCGCAAACGCACCAGCAGGAAACGAAAGTCGGCTTCGACCTGCTGTTGGCGATAGCTCAGGCCCACGAGCGGGCGCCCGACCTTGAAGATGAAGAACGAGCCCACGAGCGCATACAGCGCCGCGACCCACACCATGTAGCCGGGAATCGTCACGTTCATGCCGGCGAGCGCGAACGACACCGCGCCCGAGATCGTCCAGAGGATCGTCACGAACGAGAACAGCGAGACGAGCGTGGTGAGCAGGTCGAGCGACAGCGCGAGCGAGGAACTCACCAGCGTGCGAATGTCTTCCGATACGCGCTGGTCGGGGTTGTCGGTCAGGTGATCGCGCTCGATGCGGTAGTACGCCTGATGCGCGAACCACTTCGTGAGCGTGGCATCGGTGACCCATTGCCGCCAGCGGATCTCGAGCATCTGCCGGAAGTACGTGCGGAACGTCGCGATGATGATGAAGCTGAAGGCGAGGATCGCGAATTCGACGAGCGACGACTTGAAGACGGGCCAGTTGCGCTTGTCCAGCGCGTCGTAAAAGCTGGCGTTCCACGCGTTGAGCCGCACGTTGATGAACACCACGGCCAGATTGAGCACGACGACGAGTGCCAGCAGCCGGCGGCCTTCCCAACGCTTTTCCGACACCCAGTAGGGGCGGATCAGTTGCCAGGCGCTCGGGTGCTTCGGCGGGGTGGGGGCGGGGGTGGCCGGATCGTCCGGCGGCGGGACGTCGGGCGACGCGGAGGACATCGGCGTGTGGACCATGATCGTCGGGCGGCATTGCCGCAAGGAGCCAATTTGTTATGGGAGAAACGGTTCGTTTGACCGTTGTTCAGGATGCTGCGTTGCACGATTTGCGGCCCGAAACGCGCGTCACATCGAAATTCAGTTTACGCGTTGTTACAAGGCCCGGGGGATTCGTCAAAAAACGAGACGCGATGAGCGTGCAACCGCCCGGGAGGCCAGCTTGCACGGGCGTCGGCATCTATGTTGTAATGGCTGCGGGCGAAACAGGGGTGCTCCGTGTCGGACGCGGGGGTTAACTGACAAGGTTAACCATGCGTCACAAAGGAACGCGGGGCTGAGAGAGACCCTTTGCACCCGACCCGGGTAATACCGGCGTGGGAAGTTTCCGACTCCTCCAGTGGGGTAAGGTGTCCAGACACCGTTTCGTCCTTTTGCTTTCATGAGGAAAGGACCCCATGCGTTACCTTCCACACACACCTTCGCGGCTTCCCGAGTGCCTGCGCGCCGTCACGGCCTGCGCGGCAATGCGCGTATGAGCGCCCCGATTTCGCATCCCGACATCGCCATTCTGGGCGGCGGCCTGTCCGGTCGTCTGCTCGCCTGGCAGTTGATTCGTGGGGGCGCGCGCGTCGCGCTGTACGAACGCGGCGATGCCGACGGTTCGAGCGCGGCGGGTTGGGTGGCCGCCGCCATGCTCGCGCCGCTGGCCGAAGCGGCCGTGGCCGAGCCGAGCATCGTCGAGATGGGAGCCGTCGGCCTGGAGCGCTGGCCGGGGCTCATCGACGGCCTGCCCGAGCCCGTGTTCTTCCAGCGCAACGGCACACTGGTCGTGTGGCATCAGCCCGATCGCGCCGAATCCGTGATGTTCGACCGCCGCATGCGCGCGAACGCGCCGCCGGCCCTGCTGCGCGGCGGCGTGGAGCGGCTGGCCGGGCCGCAGTTGGGCGAGGTCGAGCCGGCGCTGGCCGGTCGTTTTCAGGAAGGTTGGCTGTTGCCCAACGAAGGGCAGCTCGACAACCGTCAACTGCTGCGCGCGCTGGCGGCTGGCCTGGCAAAGGCCGGGGCGGAACTGCACTGGCATACCGAGATCGCCGAGGGCGCGTATCCGCAGGCGGGGCTCGTCATCGATTGCCGCGGGCTCGGTGCGCGTACAGCATTGACGCAACTGCGCGGCGTTCGCGGTGAAGTGGCGCGCATTCACGCGCCGGGCATCGGGCTGCGGCGACCGGTACGCCTGCTGCACCCGCGCTATCCGATCTATATCGCGCCAAAGGAAAACGATCTGTACGTGATTGGCGCGACCGAGCTGGAATCGGAGGACATGTCACCGATGACCGTACGCTCGGCGCTCGAGCTGCTGTCGGCGGCGCATTCGCTGAACCCGGCATTCGGCGAGGCGCGCATCGTGGAACTCAATGTGAACTGTCGCCCGGCGCTGCCGGACCATCTGCCCCGCGTGCAGTGGGACGGCGCCCGGCTGATGCGCGTGAACGGACTTTACCGTCACGGCTATCTGCTCGCGCCTGCGGTGACGGGAGAGGCTTGCGCGCTGGCACAGGCATTGATGCAAACAACGAGCGCGCCGTCGGGGCAGGCGTTCGACTGGGAGACGTGGCGAGCGAGCCGGCCGTGGCCGGACCTGTTCCGCCAGGCATGAGAGGGAGCCGTACGAGATGGATATCCATATCAATCAACAGACACTGAGCGTGGCCGAGACCGCGACGTTGGCCGAGGCGTTGAACGCCTATGGCGCGAAGCCGCCGTTTGCGGCGGCTATCAACGGACAATTCGTGCCCAAGACGCAATACACCGCGCGCGTGCTCGCGCAGGGCGACAAGATCGACGTTGTGCAACCGGTCGCCGGAGGCTGACATGAACGCATTCACCGAATCCGCCAACGTGGCGGCCGGCAGCGCGCGAGACGCGCTCACGCTCTACGACACCCGTTTCGGCAGCCGTTTCCTGCTGGGCACCGCCCGTTATCCGTCGCTGCAGGCGCTCAACGACTCGATCGACGCCGCCCGGCCGGGCATGGTCACGGTGGCATTGCGCCGCCAGTTGTCGGGCACGGGCGCACAGGCGTCGGAAGGGCATTTCTGGGAGACGCTGCGCCGCCTCGCGGTGCCGGTGCTGCCCAACACCGCCGGCTGCCATTCGGTGCAGGAAGCGGTGACAACGGCGCAAATGGCGCGCGAAGTCTTCGAGACCGACTGGATCAAGCTCGAACTCATTGGCGACGACTACACGCTCCAGCCCGATCCGTTCGGCCTGGTGACGGCCGCCGAACAACTGATTCGCGACGGCTTCAAGGTGCTGCCCTACTGCACGGAGGATCTGGTGCTCTGCCGCCGTTTGCTCGACGTGGGCTGCCAGGCGCTCATGCCGTGGGGCGCGCCCATCGGCACGGGCAAGGGCGTGATCAATCCTTACGGCCTGCGCCTGCTGCGCGACCGCCTGCCGGACACGCCGCTCATCGTCGACGCCGGCCTCGGCCTGCCGTCGCACGCGTGCCAGGTGATGGAGTGGGGCTACGATGGCGTATTGCTCAACACGGCCGTGGCGCTCGCCGCGCAACCTGTGGAGATGGCCGGCGCGTTCGCCGCCGCGATCCGGGCAGGCCGCGCCGCGTGGCTCGCCGGACCGATGGCCGAGCGCGAGAGTGCGCAGGCCAGCACGCCGGTCGTGGGCGTGCCGTTCTGGCATCAGACGGGCGCCTGAGCGCCCGCGAGCCTCGCCGCCATCGGCGCGCATCGATCGACATTCAAGGAATTTTCATGACGACGCACTCCGGCGCCGCCGCACCCTCGCACGACTTGCACCTCTCGAACGTGCGATGCCTGCCCGACGATGCACCGCTGGCCATGGCCTGGCAGCAGGCCGCGGCGCAAATTCGCGCGCGGCTCGCGCCATGGCCCGACGACGCCTCGGCGCCCCGCTGGCGCCTGCATGCGCAAACGCCGGCAAGTGCGGGCAAGGGCGACGTGATCTGGTGGCCGATGTCGTCGGCGCAAACGCCGGGCACGGCGGCGCTGATGCAACGCGATGCCTGGCGCGCGGCGGGCGCCGTGGTGCTCGACTCACGGGCGTTGGCCGCAGGTCGTGTCGAGGATACTTTGTATACGTCCGATACGATCTATCGGGTGGCCGGCGTGGACGATCCGGCCTTCTTCCCGGCGTTTGCGGCGTTTCTCGACTGTGGTTTCATGCCGCAGGACGCGCTCGTACTCGCGCGCGCCTGGCGTACCGACGGCAGCCACGCCCATGCGGAGGATGCCGGCACGCTGGGCGCGTGGCCGACCCGTCTCGAAACGTTCCCGGAAGTCCTCGGGCAAGTGCCGTCGCCGGGCCGCTTTCCGGGCTGCCCCAAGCGACTGGGACTCTATCCCGTGCTGCCGAACGCCGAATGGTGCGAGCGCATGGCCGACCTTCAGGTGGGTACCGTGCAATTGCGCATCAAGGATCCGGCGCACCCCGCGCTGGGCTCGGACATCGAGCGTACGGTCGCCGCTGCCCGACGGGTGACGCACGACAGTGCGTGGTTCATCAACGACCATTGGCGCGAAGCCGCCCGCGCGCAGGCGTACGGGGTGCATCTCGGCCAGGAGGACATGGCGGCGCTGTCGGCCGGCGAAGTGGCCGAACTGCACGCCAGCGGCATGCGGCTGGGCATCAGCACGCATGGCTATTACGAGATTCTCGCTGCGCATCATTTCCAGCCGAGCTATCTCGCCGTGGGCGCCGTATTTCCCACCACGACGAAGGTGATCGCGACGGCGCCCCAGGGGCTCGCGAAGCTGGCCCGCTACGTGAAACTGATTGCGCCGCATTACCCGCTTGTCGCCATCGGTGGCATCGACGCCGCGAATCTCGCTCAGGTGCTCGACACGGGGGTGAGGTCCACTGCGGTGGTGCGCGCCGTGACGCAAGCCGCGGACGTGGCGGCGGCCGTCAAGGAAATGCAGGCCGAGTTCGCCCGGCGGGACTGACTCACACGCGCCCGGGACGTCAGGGCGCCCGGACGGTCAGACGGTCAGGCGATCGAGATGCCAAGGGTGCAAGGGTGCAAGGGTGCAAGGTTGGCAGGGGGTTCGAATCCCTCAGTGCGGAAGGGGGCGTGTCATGAACACGGCGCCGTCGCCGTACCCGGCCAGTTTGGCGGCGATCGACGGCGAGACGTCCGAAGTCGCGACATAGCCGAAGCGTGCCCAGAAGGTTTGCGACTGTTGCACCGCCACCAGCGCCGACGACCGCAGGCCCAGCGTCTGCGCGACCGCGAGGGCTGCGGCATACAACTGGCGGGCCACGCCTGCGCCGCGTGTGCGGGGCGCCAGGGCCATGTCGTGGACGTACCAGCAGTCGGGCGCGTCGGGCAGTGCGTCGAGAACGGTGTCGAGCGGCGCAGGCGCCGCGATGCACCAGGGGTGCGTGAACAGGTAGCCGGCCACTCGCTCGCGCGTACCGTCCGACGTCTCGTCATCCGGCGCATGGTCCACGGCAACCCAGCAGGTGGTGGGCGAGAGCGCCAGCCGCGACGCCAAAGTCGCCTCCGACTCGTGCATCACGTCCGCATACGCCTCGGCCTGCACGGCCAGCACCTGAGCCAAGTCGGCCGGTCGCATCGGACGAATCTGGAACGCGCTGGGCGCAAGGGCATGGAGCGATGTGGGCAGGTGGCGAGGCATCGAGACAAAAGTGCATTGCGCAAAACGGGGTTATTGTAGCAACGGCGCAACACCTGCACCCGGCGGTGCAAGGTAAGTCGTTGGCGCGGTTACGTTTTCCCCCCGTTGCGATTGGCGCAACCCGATCGGGCGCGGACACGAAGGCCCTGTAAAATGCCGCGGGACAGCGCCGGGCATCGTTTCGGTGGCCCGCCCTTGAACGGCATCGAATGGCATTCGCCCCTATAATTGGCGTTTTGCACCGCACTATAAGACTCGAAACGTGCCTACTCCGAATCCGGAAAATCTGCTCGAATTGCGCGACGTCAGCTTCGGCTATGGCGAGCGTCTGGTGCTTTCCGGGCTGAATATGCGGTTTGCCCGCGGCAAGGTCGTCGGCGTGATGGGGGGCTCCGGCTGCGGGAAAACGACGGTGCTGCGCCTGATCGGTGGCCTCGTGCATGCGAGTCGCGGCGCCATCGACTTCGACGGCACCGACGTGTCCACGCTCGATCGCGACGGCTGGTACCGGCTGCGCCGGCGCATGGGCATGCTGTTTCAGTTCGGCGCGCTCTTTACCGACATGACGGTGTTCGAGAACGTGGCCTTCCCGCTGCGCGAACATACGAAGCTCGACGAAACGCTGATTCGCGACCTTGTGCTCATGAAGCTCAATGCGGTGGGCCTGCGCGGCGCGCGCGACATGAAGCCGGCCGAGATTTCGGGCGGCATGGCGCGGCGCGTTGCGCTGGCGCGAACGATTGCGCTGGACCCGGATCTCGTCATGTACGACGAGCCGTTCACCGGGCTCGATCCGATTTCGATGGGCATCACCGCGAACCTGATTCGCAAGCTCAATGACGCGTTGGGAGCCACGTCGATCATCGTGTCGCACGATGTCTCGGAGACGTTCGCCATCGCCGACTACATCTATTTCATCAGCGAGGGCCGCATTGGCGCTGAGGGCACGCCCGACGCACTGCGCGCCTCGAATGACCCGACGGTGCGACAGTTCATCGACGCGCAACCGGACGGCCCCGTGAAGTTCCAGTATCCCGCGCCGCCGCTCGCGGAAGACTTCGGTATCGGAGCGCGTGCATGATCACTACCATCGGCAGTTTTGTCCGAGGCCACGTCGAACGGCTGGGCTACGGCGCCCGAATGTTCCTGCGCATGCTGGCGTCGAGCGGTCCGCTACTGCGCCGACCGCGCCTGGTGACCGACCAGATTCATTTCGTCGGCAACTACTCGTTCGTCATCATCGCCGTGTCGGGCCTGTTCGTCGGCTTCGTGCTCGGGCTGCAGGGCTACTACACGCTCAACAAATACGGCTCGGAGCAGGCGCTGGGCCTGCTCGTCGCGCTCTCGCTGGTGCGCGAGCTCGGACCGGTGGTCACGGCGTTGCTGTTCGCGGGGCGCGCGGGCACGTCGCTCACGGCCGAAATCGGCCTGATGAAAGCAGGCGAGCAACTCACCGCCATGGAGATGATGGCAATCGATCCGATCGCCCGCGTGGTGGCGCCGCGCTTCTGGGCGGGCGTGATCGCCATGCCGATTCTGGCGGCGATTTTCTCGGCCGTCGGCGTGTTCGGCGGCTACCTCGTCGGCGTGAAGTTGATCGGCGTGGACACCGGTGCGTTCTGGTCGCAGATGCAGGGCGGCGTGGACGTGTGGTCCGATGTTGCCAACGGCGTCATCAAGAGCATCGTTTTCGGTATCGCGGTGACGTTCATCGCGCTGTATCAGGGTTTCGAAGCAAAGCCGACGCCGGAAGGCGTGTCGCGTGCGACGACGCGCACGGTGGTGCAAGCGTCGCTTGCCGTGCTCGGTCTCGACTTCCTGCTCACCGCCCTTATGTTCAGCTAACACAATGAAAAAACACCCCCTCGACTTCTGGGTCGGCCTGTTCGTCGTTCTCGGCTTCGCCGCGCTGCTCTTCCTCGCGCTCAAGGCAGGCAACATGAGTTCGCTGTCGTTCTCGAGCTCGTACCCGATCACGGTGCGCTTCGACAATATCGGCGGGCTCAAGCCGCGCGCCCCCGTCAAGAGCGCGGGTGTGGTGGTGGGCCGCGTGGCGTCGATCCGGTTCGACGACAAGCGTTATCTGGCCGACGTGACGCTCAACATCGAGTCGCAGTACCAGTTCCCGAAGGACTCGTCGGCGAAGATCCTGACATCGGGCCTGCTCGGCGAGCAGTACATCGGGCTGGAGCCCGGCGGCGACGATCAGATGCTCAAGAGCGGTGATACGATCACGCTCACGCAATCCGCGATCGTGCTGGAAAACCTGATCGGTCAGTTCCTGTACAACAAGGCGGCGGATGCCGGTGGCGCCCAGGCGGGCGGCGCATCGACGGCTCCGGCACCGGCCGCCCCCGCGGCTGCAGCACCGGTAACCCAAGGAAAATAAGAGAAATGACCAGCTTCCGAACTTCGGCCGTGCTGGCCGCCGGCGCCATGGCGCTGGCAGGTTGCGCCACTGTCACGAATCCGAACCCCGCCGATCCCATCGAAGGTTTCAACCGTTCGATGTACTCGTTCAACGACACGCTCGACAAGACGGTCATGACCCCGGTGGCCAAGGGCTACCGTTTCGTGGTGCCGGAACCGGCGCGCGACATGGTCACGAACTTCTTCTCGAACATCGGCGACGTGTACAACTTCGCCAACAACCTCCTGCAGCTGCAAGTCACGGCGGCCGTGCAGGATCTGATGCGCCTGACGATCAACACGGTGTTCGGCGTGGGCGGTCTGATCGACTTCGCGTCGCCGGCCGGATTGCCGAAGCACAGCCAGGATTTTGGCGTCACGCTCGGCAAGTGGGGCTTGCCCGACGGTCCGTACCTCGTGCTGCCGCTGCTCGGGCCGAGTACCGTGCGCGATACGGTCGGCATGGCGGGCAATATGTTCATCGACCCGACCTCGTACATCAAGCCTGACTGGGTCAGCTACACCATCTACGGCGTGCGTCTCGTGAATACGCGCGCGAACCTGCTCGACGCCTCGAACCTGCTCGAAGCGGCCGCGCTCGATCCGTATTCGTTCACGCGCGATGCCTATCTGGCGCGTCGCAAATATCTGATCAACGGCGGCGCCTCGGGCAATGCCGCGCTGCCGAACTACGACGAAGAGGAAGGCGGCGCCGGTGCTGCCGTCCCGGGCGCGGCAAGTGCAGCAGGGGCGGCAGGGGCGGTGGGCGCCGGCGCTCAGCCGATGCCGGCTGCGGCACCCCATCCGGCGTCGGGCGTGACGGCCGAGCCGGAGAGCCCGCAAGGGTCGCCCGTGCCGGGCAGGATGGTGCCGGGCGGTCTGCCGTTCCGTCGCTGATCGACGTCGGTCACGTCGCGTTCGTCGCCGTTTTGCGCCGAACCGAGCCAATTGTGTCCGCAACATAGTGCCCCGCCGGGCGGGGCGCCGCGGGCAGGCTCGCCGGGCAACAGTTTGTTACACGACGCTGCGCGCGATTCGAGAACTCAACACGCGAAGCGGGTATCCAAACCCGCAACACTCGTCACTCGAAAGAGGAAGTCCACAATGAAGAAGTTCTGGCTCATTCCCGTCATGGCATTCATGACGTATACCGCCGCGGGTTCGGCGATGGCGCAGGCGCAAGCTCCGGATGTGCTGGTCAAGCAGACGGTCACGGAAGTGATGACGGCCGCCAAGAGCGATCCGAATATCCAGAAGGGCGATCTGAACAGCATCACGCGTCTGGTCGAGCAGAAGATCATGCCGCACGCCGACTTCACGCGCACCACGCAACTGGCCACCGGCAGGGCATGGCGCGACGCCACGCCGCAACAGCGCCAGCAGCTCACCGAGCAGTTCAAGCAACTGCTGCTGCGCACGTACGCCGGCGCCATCGCCCAGATTCGCGACCAGCAGGTCAACTACAAGCCGTTCCGCGCCCAGCCGGGCGATACCGACGTGGTTGTGTACACCGACGTGGTGAACAACGGTCAGCCCGTCGAACTCGACTACCGTCTCTACAAGACGGCCAGCGGCGAGTGGAAGCTGTATGACCTGAACGTGCTGGGCGCCTGGCTGGTGCAGACGTACCGCAATCAGTTCGCGGAAAAGGTCAACGCGTCGGGGATCGACGGTCTGATCAAGTTCCTGACCGAGCGCAACCAGCAACTCGCAGGCGGCAAGTAAGCGCATGCTCGCGTTGCAGACCGATCTCACTCACGACACCGCCGGCGACGTTCTCGCGCAGGCCATCGACCGCATCGACGCTGGCGAAACCCAGATCGATTGCGCGGGGCTCACGCACTTCGACTCGTCGGCGCTCGCCGTGCTGCTGGCCTTGCGCCGCCACGCGAGCCGGCGGGGGGCGACGTTGGCGTTCACTAACTTGCCGACGGGACTCGCCAGCCTGGCGCTGGTGTACGGCGTCGACCATCTGCTCTCGAGCTGATGCGTCGGACCGGGTAGCGGTCCTGACAAGAAGCGCCGTCTCGCGACGGCGCTTTTTTTATGGCGCGTGTCTGGACTGCCATCCCTGGCCGCCGACGATGTGGCCTGCGGCGCTCGCATTGCCGATGTTGCCGTTACCGCACGTTACCGCGTTACCGAGGTTACGGGCGGTGTCGGGCGGCTTGGGGTGCCATCCCCACGGTCGCCATCGGCTTCCTTTATAATCGGGGGTTTTCTGCCGATTTTTAGGCAAATATCCCTTTCCGGGCACCCACCTTGCCGACCTTGCCCTGGCCGCCACGCCAGCGGGCGATGCGCGCGGGGGCAGCGGTGACCGGAATACAAACATGGCGCATCCGCCAGGGCGGGTGCGTGCAGTCATGGCCGCCATCGAAATCCGTAACGTCAAAAAACGCTATCAGGCGTTGCAGGCGCTCAAGGGCGTCAGCTTTTCGATCGAAGAAGGCGAATTCTTCGGTCTGCTCGGTCCCAACGGCGCCGGCAAGACCACGCTGATCAGCATTCTCGCGGGCCTCGCCCGCGCGGATTCCGGCAATATCAGCGTGCTTGGCCACGACGTGGTGCGCGACTACCGCAACGCCCGTCGCAAACTCGGCGTGGTACCGCAGGAGCTCGTCTTCGATCCGTTTTTCTCCGTGCGCGAGACGCTGCGTATCCAGTCCGGCTACTTCGGGCTCAAGCGCAACGACGACTGGATCGACGAAGTGATGGCCAATCTCGATCTGACCGACAAGGCCGACGCCAACATGCGCCAACTGTCCGGCGGCATGAAGCGCCGCGTGCTGGTGGCGCAGGCGCTCGTGCATCGTCCACCGGTGATCGTGCTCGACGAGCCGACCGCCGGGGTCGACGTCGAGTTGCGTCAGACGCTCTGGAAGTTCATTTCGCGCCTGAACCGCGAAGGGCACACCATCGTGCTTACCACGCACTATCTCGAAGAAGCGGAAACGCTGTGCGATCGCATCGCCATGCTCAAGCGCGGCGAAGTGGTGGCGCTCGAGCGTACGGCGTCGCTGCTGCAGCGCTTCGCGGGCACGCGTCTCGTGCTGCGCTTCAGGCAGGGCACGCTGCCGGACGAATTGCGCCCGCTGCTGGTGGACGGGCAGGACACCGGCGGGCACCAGTTCGCGCTGCGCCTGTCCGGCTGCGACGAAGTGGAATCGATTCTCGCCACCTGCCGGGCGGCGGGCGGCATCGTCGAGGACATCGACATCCAGAAGGCCGACCTCGAGGACGTATTCGTGCAGATCATGTCGGGCTCGCGTGCGCAGGAGGTGGCGGCATGATCGGCTTTCGCACGCTGTTGTACAAGGAAGTGCTGCGCTTCTGGAAGGTGAGCTTCCAGACCGTGGCCGCACCGGTGCTCACCGCGCTGCTCTACCTGATGATCTTCGGCCATGTGCTCGAAGACCGGGTGAAGGTCTACGACCAGATCACTTATACGTCCTTCCTCGTGCCCGGGCTGGTGATGATGAGCGTGTTGCAGAACGCTTTCGCGAACAGCTCCTCGTCGCTGATCCAGTCGAAGATCACGGGCAACCTCGTGTTCGTGCTGCTGCCGCCGCTTTCGCACTGGGAGATGTATGGGGCCTACGTGCTCGCCGCGGTGGTGCGCGGCCTGTGCGTGGGGCTCGGCGTGTTCCTCGTGACGGTGGCTTTCACGCATCTGTCGTTTGCCGCACCGCTGTGGATCATCGGTTTCGCATTCCTCGGCGCGGCCATTCTGGGCACGCTGGGCCTGATTGCGGGCATCTGGGCGGAGAAATTCGACCAGCTCGCGGCGTTCCAGAACTTCCTCATCATGCCGGCGACGTTCCTCGCGGGCGTGTTTTACTCGATTCACTCGCTGCCGCCGGTGTGGCAGGCTGTGTCGCATTTCAATCCGTTCTTCTACATGATCGACGGATTCCGCTACGGTTTCTTCGGCGTGTCGGACGTGGCGCCGCAGACCAGCCTCGCCGTCGTTGGCGCGACGTTCCTGATACTCGCAACCGTGGCGCTGGGTCTGCTGCGCCGCGGCTACAAACTGCGTCACTGAACTTCTCCAGGATCAGCAATGCTGCCTACCCCAGAACAAATCAAACAGTACATCGAAGCCGGCCTGGCTTGCGATCACGTGGCCGTCGAAGGTGACGGCCAGCACTTCTTCGCGACCATCGTGAGCGCGCAGTTCGAAGGCAAGCGCCTCATTGCGCGCCATCAGCTCGTGTACGCCGCGCTGGGCGACCGCATGAAGGCGGAAATCCACGCATTGTCGATGAAGACCCTCACGCCGGCGGAGTATCAGGCGCAATGAGGATGACGCAAGAGAGCACCGGCGCCGCCGGCAATGGCGAGGCGGCCGCCGGCGAGCGTGTGGCCGCGGACCACCTGGAGATCGAAGGTGGCGAGCGGCTGGCGGGAGAGATTACCGTCTCGGGCGCGAAGAACGCGGCCCTGCCCATTCTCTGTGCGAGCCTGCTGACGGCCGAGCCGCTCGTGCTCGGCAACGTGCCGGATCTGCACGACGTGCGCACCATGCTCACGTTGCTCGCGCGCATGGGCGTGAAGGTCGAGCGCAAGGGCGAATCGGTGACGCTCGACGCGTCGTGCATCGCGGCGCCCGCCGCGCCGTACGAGCTGGTCAAGACCATGCGGGCATCGATTCTCGTGCTCGGCCCGCTGCTGGCGCGCTGCGGCGAGGCGCGCGTGTCGCTGCCCGGCGGATGCGCCATCGGGGCGCGGCCTGTCGATCAGCACATCAAGGGCCTGCAGAAGATGGGCGCCGAGATCACCCTCGCGCACGGCGATATCGTGGCTCGCGCCACGCGACTGCGCGGCGAGACGCTGGTGACGGACATGATCACCGTGACGGGCACCGAGAACCTGCTCATGGCGGCCGTGCTCGCCGACGGCGTGACCGTGCTGGCCAACGCCGCACGTGAGCCGGAGGTGACCGATCTGGCAAACCTGCTGGTGAAGATGGGGGCGAAGATCGAGGGCATCGGCTCGGAACGACTGGTCGTGACCGGGGTGGCGCGCCTGCATGGGGCCACGCACGACGTGGTGCCCGACCGAATCGAAGCCGGCACGTTCCTGTGCGCGGCCGTGGCTACGCGCGGCGACCTCACGCTGCGCCGCGTGGTGCCGGGCACGCTCGACGCCGTGATCGAAAAGCTGCGTGAAACCGGCGCCGACGTGAGCGCCGGTGCGGATTGGCTGCGTGTGACGATGGATCGGCGCGCGCGGGCGGTGAGTTTCCGCACGTCCGAATACCCCGCCTTCCCGACCGACATGCAGGCCCAGTTCATGGCGCTGAACTGCATCGCCGAAGGTGCGTCGCAGGTCGTCGAAACGATCTTCGAGAACCGCTTCATGCATGTGCAGGAGTTGATGCGCCTGGGCGCGAATATCGGCATCGACGGCAACACCGCGCGCATTTCGGGCGTGGAGCGCCTGTCGGGTGCGCACGTGATGGCGACCGATCTGCGCGCGTCCGCCAGTCTGATCGTCGCGGGGCTGGCGGCCGAGGGCCGCACGCTCGTCGACCGTATTCATCACCTCGATCGCGGCTATCATCGTATCGAGGCCAAGTTGTGCGCCGTGGGCGCGCGAATCCGGCGTGTCGAAGCACGCCAGGGAGAAATTGCATGAGTTCCGCCAAGCCGGCCCAGCCGCTCGCTCAACCGCTGACGCTGGCCCTCTCGAAAGGGCGTATCTTTACGGAAACGCTGCCGTTGCTCGCCGCTGCCGGTATCGAAGTCACGGAAGACCCGGAGACCTCGCGCAAGCTGATTCTGCCGACCACGGACCCGAACCTGCGCGTGATCATCGTGCGCGCGACCGACGTGCCGACCTATGTGCAATACGGGGCCGCCGACTTCGGCGTGGCCGGCAAGGATGTACTCATCGAGCACGGCGGCGGTGGACTGTATCAGCCGATCGATTTGAACATTGCCCGCTGCCGCATGTCTGTGGCTGTACCGAAGGGCTTCGATTACGCGAATGCGGTCCGTCAGGGTGCGCGCCTGCGGGTGGCGACCAAGTACGTGCAGACCGCGCGCGAGCACTTCGCGGCCAAGGGCGTGCACGTCGACCTGATCAAGCTGTACGGCTCGATGGAGCTGGGCCCGCTCGTGGGTCTGGCCGACGCGATTGTCGATCTGGTGAGTACCGGCGGCACGCTTCGGGCCAACAATCTGGTGGAAGTGGAGGAGATCATGGATATCTCGTCCCGCCTCGTGATCAACCAGGCTGCGCTCAAGCTCAAGCGCGAGTCGTTGCAGCCCATTCTGGACGCCTTCGAGCAGGCGTCCCGGCAAACAGCATGAAACTCGAAATCCGCAAACTCGACTCCGGTGCCGAAGGCTTCGCGACCCAGCTTCGCGACGTGCTGGCATTCGAAGCGAGTGAAGACGCCGCCATCGACCGTGCGGCCGCCGAGATCCTCGCCGACGTGAAGACGCGCGGCGATGCGGCCGTCATCGAGTACACGAACCGCTTCGATCGTCTGAACGCGCCGAACATGGCCGCGCTGGAGCTGTCGGCCGACGTGCTGGCTGAAGCGCTCGAAAGTCTCGAGCCGAAGCGCCGCGCCGCGCTGGAGGCTGCCGCCGCACGCGTGCGCGCCTATCACGAGAAGCAGCGCATCGAGTGCGGCACCCATAGCTGGCAGTACACCGAGTCGGACGGCACGGTGCTGGGCCAGAAGGTCACACCGCTCGATCGCGTGGGCATTTACGTGCCGGGCGGCAAGGCCGCGTACCCGTCGTCGGTGTTGATGAACGCCATTCCGGCACGCGTGGCCGGTGTGAAGGACATCATCATGGTGGTGCCCACGCCGGACGGCGTGCAGAACCCCCTGGTGCTCGCCGCCGCGCACATCGCCGGCGTGGATCGCGTGTTCACCATCGGCGGCGCGCAGGCCGTCGGCGCGTTGGCGTACGGTACCGAGACCGTGCCGGCCGTCGACAAGATCGTGGGTCCGGGCAACGCCTTCGTGGCGGCGGCCAAGCGCCGCGTGTTCGGCACCGTCGGCATCGACATGATCGCCGGCCCGTCGGAGATTCTCGTGATTTGCGACGGATCGACCGACCCCGACTGGGTGGCGATGGACCTGTTCTCGCAAGCCGAGCATGACGAGCTTGCCCAGTCGATCCTGCTGTGCCCGGACGCCGAGTACATCGCGCGCGTGCACGCATCGCTGGAGCGCCAGATCGACGACATGCCGCGCCGCGACGTGATCGCCGCCTCGCTGCAGGGGCGCGGCGCGCTGGTCAAGGTGCGCGATATGGCCGAAGCGTGCGAGATCGCCAACGTGATCGCCCCTGAGCACCTCGAAATCTCGGCCGAGACGCCGCAACAGTGGAGCGACAGGATCCGCCACGCCGGTGCGATCTTCCTCGGCAAGTTCACGAGCGAAAGCCTGGGCGACTATTGCGCCGGGCCGAACCACGTGCTGCCGACGTCGCGCACCGCACGTTTCTCCTCGCCGCTTGGCGTGTACGACTTCATCAAGCGTTCGAGCCTGATCGAAGTGAGCGAGGGCGGCGCCCGCATGCTGGGCGAGATCGCCGCCGAGCTGGCGTACGGCGAAGGCCTGCAAGCGCACGCGCGCAGCGCCGAGTACCGTCTGCATCACGAGTCCTGACATGCGCGACGACGCCCTGCGGTCCGCGCCTGGTCCCACGATGCCGGCGACCGCCTGGCGTCGGATCCGCGCAATCGCGGCCTGCGATGCACCCTGGCTTTTGCTGTCGGCCCGCCTCACGCGGGCCGCGCTGCGCGCCGTCTCCGTGGCGACGCTCGGCATGATCGCGGGCACGGCCGCGCAAGCGGCGGGAACCGATTGCCAGCACGCTACGTTCGAGGGCGCCTCGGTCGAGCGCATGACGGTCTGTGTGCGTCGGCAGGCGTTCGACAACGATGTCTATGTACTGCGTCTGGACGGCAAGCCGGCGTTGCGCGGCACCGACGAGGAAGTGGGGCATGGCGTGTTCGGACGTGTGGGCAACCGGCTGGTGGCCATGCGTTGCGAGGCCGAGGCCTCGCCCGCCCGGGTGAGCCCGGGCGTCGCGCAGGCGCTCTCGTGGCAAACCGGGGTGCGTGTGCAGCGCATTACCGCGGCGCTCGGCAGCGTGGAAACCGGCCGCCGATGCACCGTCAAGATCGACGGTGCGGACGCCGGTCTGCTCACGTTCGCCTTCAACTGATTCGACTCGCCCTATCCTTCCTTTCGCCATGTCCGTCGACCAAGTGATTCGCCCCGACGTGCTCGCCATGAGCACCTACCCCGTGCCCGACGCCACCGGGTTCCTCAAGCTCGATGCGATGGAGAATCCGTACGGCTTGCCACAGGCATTGCGCACCGAACTGGGGCGGCGCCTGGCCGACGTGGCGCTCAACCGCTATCCGGCGCCGCGTCCGCAGGCGCTGCTGGAGAAGCTTTCGCGCGCGATGGAGGTGCCGGCCGGGATGAAATTGCTGCTGGGCAACGGCTCCGACGAGATCATCAACATGATCGCGATGGCCACGGCCCGTCCGGGGGCCGCCGTGATCGCGCCGATGCCGGGCTTCGTCATGTACGAGATGTCGTCGCGCTTCGCGGGCATCGAGTTCGTGGGTGTGCCGTTGCGCCCCGACTTTTCGCTCGACATGCCGGCGATGCTCAACGCCATCGCGGCGCATCCGGGCGCGGTGGTGTATCTGGCCTATCCGAACAATCCGACCGGCAACCTGTTCGCCGACGACGACATCGAGACCCTGGTGCGCGCGGCCGATCGTGGGCTGGTGGTGATCGACGAGGCCTATCAGCCGTTCGCGGGCAAGACCTGGATGCCGCGCCTGCCCGAATTCCCCAACCTGCTGGTCATGCGCACCGTCTCGAAGCTGGGCCTGGCCGGGATCCGGCTCGGCTACGTGGCAGGCGGAGCGCACTGGCTGGACCAGCTCGACAAGGTGAGGCCGCCCTACAACGTGAACGTGCTGACGCAGGCGTGTGCCGAATTCATGCTCGATCACCTCGACGTGCTCGACGCGCAGGCGGCCGAATTGCGCGCGCAGCGCGAGCGGCTGGCGGCCGCGGTGGCGGCGCTGCCCGGGGTGCACGTGTTCCCGAGCGACGCCAATTTCCTGCTGGTACGCGTGCCGGACGCCGACAAAACCCACGCCGGGCTGCTGGCACACAAGGTATTGATCAAAAACGTGGGTAAAATGCACGTATTGCTGGCCAATTGCCTGAGATTGACGGTCGGCACCCCCACGGAGAATACGGCCATGGTGCAAGCCCTGGCCGCATCGCTCTAATAAAGCCATACGACGAGAACTCACCATCATGCGCATTGCGGAAGTCGTTCGCGATACCAGCGAAACGCAAATACGCGTCAAGATAGATCTGGACGGCACCGGCCGCAAGACGCTCGATACCGGCGTGCCGTTCCTGGACCACATGCTCGACCAGATCGCGCGCCACGGCCTCATCGACATGGAAGTCGAGGCCAAGGGCGACACGTTCATCGACGATCACCATACGGTGGAAGACGTCGGCATCACGCTGGGCATGGCCGTCGCCAAGGCCATTGGCGACAAGAAGGGCATCGTGCGCTATGGCCACAGCTACGTGCCGCTCGACGAGGCGCTCTCGCGTGTGGTGATCGACTTCTCGGGCCGTCCCGGCCTCGAATTCCACGTGCCGTTCACGCGCGCCCGCGTGGGCAACTTCGACGTCGACCTGACCATTGAATTCTTCCGCGGTTTCGTGAACCACGCCGGCGTGACGCTGCATATCGACAATCTGCGCGGTATCAACGCCCACCACCAGTGCGAAACGGTGTTCAAGGCGTTCGGTCGTGCCCTGCGCATGGCGGTCGAGATCGACCCGCGTGCGGCGGGTGTCGTGCCGTCGACCAAGGGAAGCCTGTAGACGTGAGACTCGCCGGCTGGCGCACAGCGCCGGCCGGATAGCCCGCCGGCCCGTGCCGGCGCCCCTGCGACGCTTCACCGCCCGGCCGGAAGCCGGCGCCGTGTGCCCCCCATGACGCTCGACGCCTTCAAGTTCTTCATTTCGCTGCTGGCCCTGATCAACCCGCTCGGGGCGATCCCGCTGTTCATCAGCCTGACGTCGTCGCAGACGCGCGAAGAGAAGCGTCATACGATCAGGATTGCGGCGATCGCCGTGGCGTTGGTCGTGGCGGGCTCGGGGCTGTTCGGCGAGGCGATCATCCGCTTTTTCGGCATTTCGATCGCGTCGCTCGAAGTCGGCGGCGGGATCATCATGCTGCTCATGGCGGTCAACATGATTAACGCGCAGACGGGGAACACGCGGGCCACGCCGGAAGAACGCCATGAAGCCGAGGAGCGGCCGAACATCGCCGTGGTACCGCTGGCGATCCCGCTGCTCACCGGTCCGGGCACGATCAGTACCGTGATCATCTACTCGGGCCGCGCGCACGGGTGGGCCCAGGTGCTGGCGCTGGTGGCGATCGGCGTGGGTGTCGGCGCGGTTTGCTGGGTGGCGCTGCGCAGCGCCTCGCGCATCGAAGGCTGGCTCGGACGCACGGGCATCAACATCGGCACGCGTTTGATGGGGTTGATCCTCTCGGCGCTGGCCGTTGAATTCATTATGGATGGTTTGAAAATACTGCTGCCGGGTTTGAGATGAATAAGATTGCGATTGTCGACTACGGAATGGGCAACCTGCGCTCGGTCTATCAGGCACTGCGTGCGGCGGCACCCGAGGCCGACGTGAGCATCAGCAGCGACGCCGCCGAGATTCGGGCCGCCGACCGCGTGGTGCTGCCGGGGCAGGGCGCCATGCGCGACTGCATGGGCTGCCTGAACGAATCGGGGCTGCGCGAAGCAGTCGTCGAGGCTGCCGCGAGCAAGCCGATGTTCGGCGTGTGCGTGGGCGAGCAGATGCTCTTCGACATCTCGGACGAGGGCAACACGCCCGCGCTCGGCCTGTTGCCGGGCCGCGTGGTGCGCTTCGAGCTCGAGGGGCAGCTTCAGGACGACGGCTCGCGCTTCAAGATCCCGCAAATGGGCTGGAACCGCGTGCGTCAAACGCGCAGCCACCCGATCTGGGCGGGCGTGCCCGACAACAGCTATTTCTACTTCGTGCACAGCTATTACGCCGTGCCCGCGAAGCCCGAACTGACGGTCGGCGAGACGGTCTATGGGGTGCCCTTTACCTGTGCGGTGGCCCAAGATAATATCTTCGCCACCCAGTTCCACCCGGAAAAGAGCGCCCAGGCCGGCCTGGCCCTGTATCGAAACTTTGCCCAGTGGAAGCCCTGATCGCGACGCGGGCGGCGCAATTGCGCTTCCTTGCCTTTCAGGGCGTGTCCTCTGTCACCGCTTATACTGTGTGTCATGTTGATGAATCCGAAGCCGATGTGCCGATGTCCGGCAAGGCGGGCGTCGGATTCGCGTTGTGCGCGTAAATCGCGAATTTCTTTTACTTCCCACTAGCGACGTTTCACGATTGCCTATGCTGCTCATCCCGGCCATCGACCTTAAAGACGGTCAATGTGTTCGCCTCAAACAAGGCGACATGGATCAAGCCACCGTATTCTCGGAGGACCCCGCTGCCATGGCCCGGCATTGGGTCGAGCAAGGCGCGCGGCGTCTGCACCTGGTGGACCTGAACGGCGCATTCGCTGGCAAGCCGCGCAACGAGGCGGCCATTCGCGCCATCATCCAGGAAGTGGGCGAAGACATCCCCGTGCAACTGGGCGGCGGCATTCGCGATCTCGGCACCATCGAGCGCTACCTCGACGACGGCTTGTCGTACGTCATCATCGGCACCGCCGCGGTGAAGAACCCCGGTTTCCTGCGCGATGCCTGCAGTGCGTTCGGCGGCCACATCATCGTGGGCCTCGACGCCAAGGACGGCAAGGTCGCCACCGACGGCTGGAGCAAGCTCACGGGCCACGAAGTGGTGGACCTGGCGCGCAAGTTCGAGGATTACGGCGTGGAGTCGATCATCTACACGGATATCGGTCGCGACGGCATGCTGCAGGGCATCAACATCGAAGCGACCGTGCGTCTCGCGCAGGCCGTGACGGTGCCGGTGATCGCCAGCGGCGGCCTGTCGAACCTGAACGACATCGACGCGCTGTGCAAGGTCCAGGACGAAGGCGTCGAAGGCGTCATCTGCGGCCGTGCGATTTACTCGGGCGATCTGAATTTCTCCTCGGCGCAAAAGCGCGCCGACGAGCTTACCGAAGGAGCGGCATAAGCGAGCCCGCGGCTGCGGCCGCCTCGCGTGCCAACATCATGGCTCTCCCCAAACGCATCATCCCGTGCCTGGACGTGACAGCCGGCCGCGTGGTCAAGGGCGTCAATTTCGTCGAACTCCGCGATGCGGGCGACCCCGTCGAAATCGCCCGTCGCTACGACGAGCAGGGCGCCGACGAACTCACGTTCCTCGACATCACGGCAACCTCCGACGGACGCGATCTCATCCTGCCGATCATCGAGGCGGTGGCCGCACAGGTCTTCATTCCGCTGACCGTGGGTGGTGGCGTGCGCGAGGTGGCCGACGTGCGCCGCCTGCTCAACGCCGGCGCCGACAAGATCAGCATGAATTCGTCGGCCGTGGCCAACCCGCAACTGGTCGCCGACGCCGCCGACAAGTACGGCTCGCAGTGCATCGTCGTGGCGATCGACGCCAAGCGTGTCTCGGCCGACGGCGAACCGCCGCGCTGGGAGGTCTTCACGCATGGCGGGCGCAAGGGCACCGGGTTGGATGCGGTGGCCTGGGCCAAGCGGGTCGAGGCGCTCGGCGCCGGTGAAATCCTGCTGACCAGCATGGATCGCGACGGCACGAAGAGCGGCTTCGACCTGGCGCTCACGCGCGCGGTCTCCGACGCCGTCAACATCCCCGTGATCGCCTCGGGTGGCGTGGGGTCGCTGGCCGACCTGGCCAACGGCGTGACCGAAGGCCATGCAGATGCCGTGCTCGCCGCCAGCATCTTCCACTACGGCGAGCACACCGTGGGCGAAGCCAAGCGCTTCATGGCCGACAAGGGCATCTCGGTGCGGCTCTGAACGGGAATCGACGGATCATGACGCAAGACTGGCTGGACAAGGTAAGTTGGGACGCGCAGGGTCTCGTGCCCGCGATCGCGCAGGAGGTCGGCAGCAACGACGTGCTGATGTTCGCCTGGATGAACCGCGAAGCGCTCGCGCGCACGGTCGAGACCGGCGAGGCCGTCTACTACTCGCGCTCGCGCAAACGCCTGTGGCACAAGGGCGAGGAGTCGGGGCACGTGCAGAAGGTGCATGAGATCCGTCTGGATTGCGACGAAGATGTCGTGCTGCTCAAGGTCGAGCAGATCGACGGCATCGCCTGCCATACCGGCCGCCATTCCTGCTTCTTCCAGAAGTTCGAGGGCGGCGTCGACGACGGCCGCTGGGCCACGGTCGAGCCGGTGCTCAAAGACCCGCACAAGATCTACAAGTGACTGCCATGAACGATACGCTCGAGCGTGTTGCCGAAGTCATCGCCTCGCGTAAAGGGGGCGATCCCGACAAATCGTACGTTGCCCGCCTGTTCCACAAGGGCGACGACGCCATCTGCAAGAAGATCGGCGAGGAAGCGACCGAAGTCGTGCTCGCGGCCAAGGACATCCGTATTGGCGGCGCCGACAACCTGCGTCAGAAGCTCGTCAACGAGACGGCCGACCTGTGGTTCCATTGCATGGTGCTGCTGGCCCATCACGATCTGAGCCCGCAGGAAGTGCTCGCCGAACTGGCGCGCCGCGAAGGTCTGTCGGGTCTCGTCGAGAAGGCGCAGCGCGGCACGCGCGGCGAACACGCCGACTGATCGACGCCCGGCCGCCGCACCGGCCTGCCACGGGCCGGCACGGGAACGCGCCGCAAAGGCTCACGCGAGGAGACGCCTCATGAACGATTCGCAATACCCGGGTTCGACCGGCTCGCCCGGCAGCACGGACCATCCTTACGTGGTGAATACCGCGCCGATCCAGAGCGCCCCGAGCGCCGAGCAGGAACGCGCGCTGCGCAAGCTCACGCACGTGCTCTACGCGCTCTACGCGCTGTTCTGGCTCACCGGCGGCGTGACCGCCATCGTGGCGATCATCATCAATTACATCAAGCGAGACGACGCAGCCGGCACGCTCTACGCGTCGCACTTCACCTGGCAGATCCGCACCTTCTGGTGGTCGGTGGTGTGGGGAGTGCTCGGCGTGGCGCTGGCCGTGGTGATGGTCGGTTTCGCGATTCTCTGGGTGCTTGGCATCTGGACGCTGTACCGAATCGTCAAGGGCTGGCTCTATCTGAACGACAACAAGCCGATGTACGCCGCGCGGCCCTGAGTGTCGGCGGCCACGCTTCGATCCATTCGAGAATGCGAGAGGAAGACACACGCATGACGCACGATAACTGTATCTTCTGCAAAATCGTTGCCGGGCAGATCCCGAGCACGCAGGTGTACACCGACGACGACGTCGTGGTGTTCAAGGACATCAACCCGGCGGCCGACCTGCACCTGCTGATGGTGCCGCGCAAGCACATCGCCACGCTGCAGGACTGTCAGCCCGAAGACCAGGCGCTGGTGGGCAAGATGATGCTGCTTGCACCGAAACTGGCGGCGGAGCACGGCTACCGCTTCGATGGCGATGCGTCGAACGTCGACAGCAATGGGTTTCGCGTGGTGACGAACGTCGGGCCGGGAGGCGGGCAGGAGGTTTATCATCTTCACATGCATATTCTGGCCGGGCCGAGGCCGTGGAAGCGCATGTGAGCGACGGGGGCCTGGACGGCTTCGGGCGGAAGCGGCCGATATGAACGGCAATTCGCCGCGCGATGCCACCCGTACGTGCAGGGATGCCGCATTGGGCAATGTTTCAACAAACATTTATTTCTACCCGGTGTCCGGCCCGGTTACGATGCAGGACGTGACGCGCGATGTGCCACAATGGGGCACGTGGCTGCGGGCACGGGGGCAAACACAGGGCACCTGCCCGACGGCCGGGCGGCCGTCAGGCAACGCGGCTCGACAAGACCCCGTCGCGAGGCGGCAGGGGTAGGGAAACGCAAGGAGAGTGGTCATGGGTTCGTTGAGTATTTGGCACTGGCTGATCGTGCTGGTGATCGTGATGATGGTGTTCGGTACCAAGAAGCTGCGTAACATCGGCAGCGATCTGGGCGGTGCGGTCAAGGGCTTCAAGGACGGCATGAAAGAGGGCGAAGGCAATGCCCCGGCCAAGGAAGACCCGGCGGCTGCCAAGGAACTGCGCGATTCGACCACCATCGACGTGCAGGCCAAGGACGCGAGCAATCACAAGCAAGGCTAAGCCGGCGTCGACATGATCGATCTCGGCCTTTCCAAACTGATGCTGATCGGCGTGGTTGCGCTGGTCGTGATCGGTCCGGAGCGCTTGCCGAAGGTGGCCCGCACCGCGGGCGCCCTTTTTGGCCGCGCGCAGCGCTATATCAACGATGTGAAGGCGGAGGTGAGCCGCGAGATGGAGCTCGATGAGCTGCGCAACATGCGCACGCAATTCGAAGACGCGGCCCGCAGCGCTCAGAACACGATTCAGAAGCAGTTGCATGAGCAGGAGGCGTCGCTCAACGACGCCTGGGCAAGTGCTACCGGGACTTCGACGGGCGAGACGGCCGGCGGCACTACGGACGCGGCGACCGGGTACTCGGACAGCTATCTCGGTGAGCCGGTGGTGACGTCGGGTGTGCGCGGGTCGACAAAGCGTCGCAACTGGCGCGTGCGCCGGGCTGCCACGCCGATGTGGTTCAAGCAGGCCAGCGCCACGCGTACGCGGGTTCAGTCGGGGGCGGCGCGCGTGGCGCGTCATACACCGGCCAAACTGCGCCGACCCGTCAAGTTCTTCTGAGGCGCGGGCGCCACGAACTTCCTGTCATCTGGCACTGTGCCGGCTTCATTCCTGGATAAGTCGACGTGAGCGACGACAAGCAAATCCCCGAAGGGGGTACCGAAGAGACCTTCATCTCGCATCTGATCGAGCTGCGCAATCGCATCATTCGCGCGGGCGTTGCCGTGATCGTGGTGTTCCTGTCCCTGGTCTACTGGGCGCCGGACATCTTCCGCCTGTTCGCCCGTCCGTTGATGCAGTCGCTGCCGGCCGGCGGCAAGATGATCGTGACCGACATCACCGGCTCCTTCTTCGTGCCGATGAAGGTCACGATGATGGTCGCATTCGTCATCGCGCTGCCCGTGGTGCTGTACCAGATCTGGGCCTTCGTGGCGCCGGGGCTGTACCAGCACGAGAAGAAGCTGGTGATGCCGCTGGTAGTGAGCAGTTACCTGCTCTTCCTGCTCGGCATGGCGTTCGCCTACTTCCTGGTGTTCCCAACCGTGTTCCATTTCATGGCGCACTACAACGCGCCGCTGGGCGCGGAGATGAACACCGATATCGACAATTACCTGAGTTTTGTGCTCACGATGTTCCTGTGCTTCGGGGTGACGTTCGAAGTGCCGGTCGTGGTGGTGGTGCTCGCGCGCATGGGCGTGGTGAGTATCGACAAGCTCAAGCAGATTCGTCCGTATGTGGTGGTGGGCGCGTTTGTGCTGGCGGCCGTGGTGACGCCGCCGGACATCCTCTCTCAACTGATGCTGGCCGTGCCGCTTTGCATTCTTTACGAGCTCGGTTTAGTGGCGGCGCGCCTGTTCGTCAAACAAGGCCAGCAGACCGAAGAGAGCAGCGAGGGCAACGGGCAGGCAACGCCATAAGCGAGGCGTTGAACGGTCGAGACGCCGGGGCGAGGCAAGTTTTGTCACCGGGCGCGTCGGACGCAAGAAAAGCACGGGTTTCGTCCCGTGCTTTTTTATTGCCCGTCGGTGGCCCGGCGCATGCGGCCGGGCAATCCGCCGGCACGCAGCGCTGACGGCATTGTCGAGGCATGTGCACGCGGTGGGGGCGTCGGCTGGTGCGCAAACGAAAACGGCCGCGCCGAAGCGCAGCCGTTTGTCCAGTCTTGCGGTCGACGCCGCGGCGCAACCTCAATCGCTGCTGTTGTCGCCGGTGCCGTCGTCTTCTTCCGGCGTCGGCCGCTTGGGCGGCGGCGGGCGCTTGCCGATGACCACACTCAGGTCCAGTTCCTTCTTCTTGCGGGTAACGTGAATCCTGGCCTGCGCGCCCGGCTTGATCTGTGCGATGACGTTGAGCAGTTCGGTGGTGTCGCGAATCGACTCGTCGTTCACCTTGGTCAGGATATCGCCCGGTTGCACGCCAGCCTTGTCGGCCGGCCCGCCTTGCACCACGCCTGCGATGATGACCCCCGAGTCCTGCTGCAAGCCGAACGACTCGGCAATGTCGGACGTGATGTCCTGAGGCTCGACGCCCACCCAGCCGCGCGTGACCGTGCCGGTCGTGATGATGCTCTCGAGCACCGAGCGGGCCGTCGACACCGGAATCGCGAAGCCGATCCCCATGTTCCCGCCGCTGCGCGAATAGATCGCGGTATTGATGCCCAGCAGATTGCCGTTCACGTCGACCAGCGCGCCGCCCGAGTTGCCCGGGTTGATGGCGGCGTCCGTCTGGATGAAGTTTTCGAACGTGCTGATATCGAGGTGGTTCCGGCCCAGGGCGCTGATGATACCCATCGTCACCGTCTGGCCCACGCCGAACGGATTGCCGATGGCGAGCACCACGTCGCCCACGCGCACCTGGTCCATGCGACCGAGCGTGATGGCCGGCAGGTTGTCGAGCGTGATCTTGAGCACGGCCAGATCGGTTTCGGGGTCGCTGCCGACCAGCTTGGCGCGGGCCTTGCGGCCATCCGCGAGGGCGACCTCGATCTCGTCGGCGCCGTCCACCACGTGATGATTCGTGAGAATATAGCCTTCGCTGCTCACGATCACGCCCGAGCCGAGGCTCGAGACCGGGTCTTGCCGCACCGTGCCGCCGCCGTCGCCGAAGAAGTAGCGGAACAGCGGGTCATCGAGACGCGGGTCGCGGTTCTGCTTTTGTTCCTTGCTGGAAAAGATGCTGACGACCGCGGGCATGGCCTTTTGCGCGCCGTCGGCGTACGAGCCTGCGGAAGGCTTCTCGGACAGGCTTGGCCCGACTTCCTGCAAGGCGATGATCGGATTGGCCAGTTGCTTGCCGAACGAACCCTGGCGTTGCAGCCACTGCGGCTTGAGTGTGGCGATGATGAAGAGCAACGCAAGCAGCACGGTGACCGCTTGCGCGAACAGTAGCCAGAAGCGTCTGAGCATGAAAGAGCGAGACCTTATATGAATCGTGTTGAACTCGAATTGTATCTGAACGATACCCTGCAAATCGCGCAATTTCGCGATTACTGCCCGAACGGCCTACAGGTCGAGGGGCGCAGCGATATTCGCAGAATCGCCAGCGGCGTGACCGCCAGCCTGGCGTTCCTCGAGGCGGCCCGGGATTGGGGGGCGGATGCCGTTCTCGTCCATCACGGCTATTTCTGGAAGAACGAAGATGCCCGCATTACCGGGATGAAGCGCAGGCGTCTCGGGGTGTTGATCGGCAACGACATCAATCTGTTTGCCTTTCATCTGCCCCTCGACGCGCACCCGGAGCTCGGCAATAACGCCCAGCTCGGCAAGTTGCTCGGTTTCGCCGACGATGGCGGCCGTTTCGGCCCGGATCAGCTCGGATGGCTTGGCGCGCCGTCGCAACCGACCACGCTTGCGGCACTGGCCGCCCACGTCGAGGCGAAACTGGGGCGCGTACCGCTGATGCTCGGAGCGCCGAACCGCGAAGTGCGCCGTGTGGCGTGGTGCACCGGCGGGGCGCAAGGCTTTTTCGAGGCGGCCATCGCGGCCGGCGCCGACGTCTACATCAGCGGCGAAGTGTCCGAGCCGACCCAGCATCTCGCGCTCGAGAGCGGGGTGGGGTACCTCGCGGCGGGCCATCACGCCACCGAACGCGGCGGCGCGAGGGCGCTGGGCGAGCATCTCGCCAGCCGGTTCGGGCTCGAGCACAGGTTCTTCGACATGCCGAACCCGGCCTGAGCGGCGCCCGGCCGGCCCGACGACGTCCGGCGCGGTGCGCGCCTTAGCCGTTCTGCTTCTTGAGGCTGTCGCGGATTTCGCGCAGCAGGACGATGTCTTCCGGCGTGGGCGCCGGTGCGGCCGGGGCTTCCGGAGCGGGGCGCTTGAGTCGGTTGATCTGCTTGACCATCAGGAAAATGATGAAAGCGAGAATCAGGAAGTTGAGGGCGACGGTAATGAAATTACCGTATCCGAACACGGCCACGCCGGCCTTGGTGAGGTCGGCATAGGACGTTGGGTTGCCCTTGAAGTCGGGGGGAATCGCGCCGAGCAGAATGAACTTGCTCGAGAAGTCCAGGCCACCGAAGATGGCGCCGACCAACGGCATGATGAGGTCCTTGACGACCGAATCGACGATCTTGCCGAAGGCGCCGCCGATGATCACACCGACGGCCAGATCGATCACGTTGCCCTTGACGGCAAATTCCTTGAATTCCGACATGAAGCTCATGCCATTCCTCCGCTGTTGTGATGAGTGGCCGGTGGATATCGCTTTGCCGGCACTCACGAATTGGCATTGATTGACCGGTGAAGTCCCGCGGGCTGTCAGGCGGCGGCCGGTTCGCGTCGGTCATTGTCACGCGATTGCCTCAGGCCCGCAGGCCCGATGTTATCAGGGCGCGACAATGAAAATGTTACTAATTGCGTGCGCACATCGGCGAAAGCGGCGATCATAGCGGTTCTCGTGCAGCATCCCAGAAGCGAAACCCCGGGTGTGCATCAGCCGCCCGCAGGGTACGTTAATCCTTTGAAAATACGCGAAAACCACTAGGAGACTGGGGCGTTTTGCCGTTGTTTCAGGCATTTACGCTCGCGTATGATTTAAGGTTGACGGAAATACCAAATCAACCGTGTGGGGCTTGTGATGAGTGACAATCAAGAAAAGGCCGTCGACAGTAGCCGCCGGAATCTGCTGATTGCAACGTCCGTAGCTGGAGGCGTGGGCGGCGTTGCAACGTTAGTTCCTTTCGTCAGTTCCCTTCAACCCTCGGAGCGCGCCAAGGCTGGCGGAGCGCCCGTCGAGGCCGATATCAGCGGCCTCCAGCCAGGCCAGATGATGACGGTGTCCTGGCGTGGTCTGCCGGTGTGGATTGTCAATCGCACCCCGGAGCAAATGGCTTCGCTGTCCAAAGTGACTGCGGAACTGGCCGATCCGGACTCCAAGCAAACGTTTTCCTTCCCGATGCCCGATTACTGCAAGAATGCGTTCCGGGCGCGCGAATCGCGCAAGGAAATGCTCGTCGTGGTCGGCGTTTGCACCCATCTCGGTTGCATCCCTTCCGGGCCGTTCGGGCCCGACACCAATGCTGCGCTGGGCCATGACCCCGGTTTCCTTTGTCCGTGCCACGGCTCGACCTACGACATGTCGGGTCGCGTGTTCAAGAACAAGCCGGCGCCAAAGAATCTCGACGTTCCTCGTTTCATGTTCGTGAACGACACCAAGATCGTGATCGGTAAAGACGAAAAAGGAGAAGCGTAATCATGGCCGCCGACAAACAGGTCGACACGACGGGCTTGCTGGGCTGGATCGATCGCCGGTTCCCGCTTACGCAGCTCTGGAGAGAGCACGCCTCCGAGTATTACGCACCCAAGAATTTCAATTTCTGGTACTTCTTCGGATCGCTGGCCATGCTGGTGCTGGTGATCCAGATTCTCACCGGCATTTTCCTGGTGATGAACTACAAGCCCGACGCCAACCTCGCGTTCGCTTCGGTCGAGTACATCATGCGCGAGGTGCCTTGGGGCTGGCTCATCCGTTACATGCACTCGACGGGCGCCTCGATGTTCTTCGTCGTGGTGTACCTGCACATGTTCCGGGGGTTGCTGTACGGTTCGTACCGCAAGCCGCGCGAGCTGGTGTGGGTGTTCGGCTGCCTGATCTTCCTGTGCCTGATGGCCGAGGCGTTCATGGGCTATCTGCTGCCGTGGGGGCAGATGTCATACTGGGGCGCGCAGGTGATCGTGAACCTGTTCTCGGCGATCCCGTTCATCGGTCCGGATCTGTCGCTGTGGATTCGCGGCGACTACGTCGTGTCCGACGCCACGCTCAACCGCTTCTTCGCGTTCCATGTGATCGCGATTCCGTTGGTGCTCATCGGTCTGATCGTGGCGCACATCATTGCGCTGCACGAAGTCGGCTCGAACAATCCTGACGGTGTGGAGATCAAGGACAAGAAGGACGCCAATGGCCGGCCGCTCGACGGCATTCCGTTCCATCCGTACTACACCGTCCACGACATCATGGGCGTGGGCGTGTTCCTGATGGTGTTCTCGGCGATCGTGTTCTTCGCGCCCACGATGGGCGGCTATTTCCTTGAAGCGAACAACTTCATTCCGTCCGATCCGCTCAAGACGCCGCCGCACATTGCGCCGGTGTGGTATTTCACGCCGTTTTATTCGATGCTGCGTGCCACCACGGACGACTTCAAGTACGTGTTGATGGGGCTGGCGGTGCTGGTGACGGCGGTCTGGTGGATCAAGGGCAAGGCGGCGGCGACCACGAAGGTGGCGGCGTCCGGCGGCGTGGTGTTGCTGCTGCTGGCCATGTACCTGACCGAGGCCAAGTTCTGGGGGGTGGTGGTGATGGGGGGCGCGGTGGTCACGCTGTTCTTCCTGCCGTGGCTGGATCACAGTCCGGTCAAGTCGATTCGTTACCGTCCGGGATTCCACAAGGTGCTTTTGGGTATTCTCGTCGTTGTTTTTGCGGTGCTGGGGTATCTGGGGATCCAGGAGCCGACGCCCGTGAAGACCGCCATTTCGCAGGTTGGCGCGCTGTATTACTTCGGATTCTTCTGGCTGATGCCGCTGTGGAGCAAGCGCGGCACCTTCAAGCCGGTGCCGGAGCGCGTGACCTTCGCGGCGCATTGAGCGCAAGCCAACGACGACTAGGGATATCAAGATGAGAAAACTGATGCTTATCCTGGCGCTCCTGAGTGGTTTCGCCGCGCCGGCCATGGCAGAAGAGGGGGCGAAGCTCGACACGGCGCCGAACCGGATCGACGATCTGGCGTCGCTGCAGCGCGGGGCGAAGCTGTTCGTGAACTATTGCCTGAACTGCCATTCGGCGGCGTCGATGCGTTATTCGCGCCTGAAGGATCTGGGGCTGTCCGAGGCGGAGATCAAGAATAATTTGCTGTTCACGACGGACAAGATTGGCGAGACGATGACCGTGGCGATGCGCAAGGCGGATGCCAAGGCGTGGTTCGGCGTGGCCCCGCCGGACTTGTCGGTTGAGGCGCGGGCACGCGGGACGGACTGGCTGTATACCTACTTGCGGACGTTTTACCGTGACGACACGCGTCCGACGGGGTGGAACAACCTGGCGTATCCGAATGTGGGCATGCCCAACCCGTTCTGGCAGATGCAGGGTCAGCGGAGTTTGAAGCATGTGGAGGGGGCGGAGCATGGTCCGGCGCAGTTCGTGCAGATCACGCAGGGGACGATGAAACCGGTGGAATTTGATTCTGCCATGGCGGATTTGGTATCTTATCTGGATTGGATGTCGGAACCGGCGCAGCGAACGCGTCGGCAGTTGGGTGTCTGGGTTCTGTTGTTCCTGGGACTCTTTACGGTACTTGCCTGGCGCCTGAATGCGGCCTATTGGAAGGACGTGAAGTAAAATAACGTCTGTACGACGGGGCCAGGGTTTGGGAAGCGCCGATTTCCCGCCCCGGCCCCGTTGGTTTTTAAGGAAGACGCGCTATGATGGTTTTGTACTCGGGCACGACGTGCCCCTTCTCCCAGCGTTGCCGGCTGGTCCTGTTCGAAAAGGGCATGGATTTTGAAATCCGTGACGTCGATCTGTTCAACAAGCCGGAAGACATTGCGGTGATGAATCCGTACGGTCAGGTGCCGATTCTTGTTGAGCGCGATCTGATTCTGTACGAATCGAACATCATCAATGAGTACATTGACGAGCGCTTCCCGCATCCGCAGTTGATGCCGGCGGATCCGGTGCAGCGTGCCCGTGCGCGATTGTTCCTGTTCAATTTCGAGAAAGAGTTGTTTGTGCATGTGAGTGCACTCGAGAACGAGAAGGGCAAGGCGGCCGAGAAGACGCATGAAAAGGCCCGCGCTTCGATTCGTGATCGTCTGACGCAGCTTGCGCCGATTTTCGTGAAGAACAAGTACATGTTGGGCGAGGAGTTTTCGATGCTCGACGTGGCGATTGCTCCGTTGCTGTGGCGTTTGGATCATTACGGCATTGAGTTGTCGAAGAATGCTGCGCCGTTGATGAAGTATGCCGAGCGGATTTTCAGCCGTCCGGCGTACATTGAAGCGCTGACGCCGTCCGAAAAGGTCATGCGTCGCTGATGCGTTGATATGCCCGCTGGCGAGGCGGCCCGGGAAGGATGTGGGCGGGCTTCGCGGCGGGAAGAGTTGCTTATATGCCGGAAACATCTACCAAGCCTTATCTTTTGCGCGCGCTGTACGAGTGGTGTACCGACAATGGGTACACACCGTATTTGGCCGTGCATGTCGATGCCAGAACGCGAGTCCCGCGCGAGTTTGTGAAAGATGGCGAGATCGTGCTGAACATCAGCTTCGATGCCACGAGCGGACTGCAGATGGGCAACGACTTGATTGAATTCAGCGCCCGTTTCGGCGGCATTTCACAGAAGGTGGAAGTGCAGGTGTCGAACGTGCTGGCGATATATGCCCGGGAGAATGGACAGGGGATGGCGTTCCCGGTCGACAAGCAGGCAACTGCCGAAGAGGGGATCGAGCTGGAAGCGGTGCCGTCGGTGCAGGAGTCGGTCGACGAGGATCCGGATCCGACGCGTCCTGGCGGGAATGGGGCGACTGGCGGCAACGCCGGACGCGCACATCTGAAGGTGGTGAAGTAATTCGCGACGGCGGGCGCGAGGTGAGGCGATACACTGCGCACCAATGCGTGCCGTAGCGAACGAATTTGCACCGACAGGTAGTCGCAGTGACCGACGAATCGGTTACAATACACGACTTCGCCGGCTTAGCTCATCTGGTAGAGCAGTTGATTTGTAATCATCAGGTGGCGGGTTCGAGTCCTGCAGCCGGCACCAATAAATTCAAAGGGCCACGTGATTTTCACGTGGCCCTTTGACGTTTTCAATGGTTCCTGCGCGTCCAATGCGCCGCTTGAAACGGCTCACTGACGCCGCTTGTGCTAGGCGCCGAAGGTAAGCCCGACGGCACCCAGTTGCGCGAATCAGCCCGGCGAAACAAATAACCCCGAACCAAAACGTTCACCGCCCCCCCAAACCCACCAATCAGCGCGACTGCCGCTTATATCCGTCGCCGCCGATGCGAGCCCGGTCTACCGCTGCGATTCGGTTGCGTCCCTGGTCCTTAGCCTGGTAGAGCTGCGCATCAGCCAGATTGATGAACGCGGTGACGTCAATGTCTCCCGTCGGCACGACGGTGGCCACCCCGAAGCTCGCCGTGACTCGCTGACCGTGCGGGGAGCGTAGGTGAGCGATGGCTTCCTCCGCGATCAGCGCGCGGCAACGCTCCGCGACACGCACCGCGTCATCGGCATTTGTGTCGGCGAGCACGAGCATGAATTCTTCCCCGCCAAATCTGCCAAGGAACGCATTCGGCCCAACTGCCGCTTCGAGCACGCGCGCAAGGCGCTTCAGACATTCGTCGCCTTGGAGGTGACCGTAATAGTCGTTGTACGACTTGAAGAAATCGATGTCGACCATCACGAGCGAAAGCGGCTTTCCCGATGCCTCCGCGTTCGCCCATTCGCGGGCGATGACCGTGTCGAACATGCGACGGTTGCCGACCCCGGTCAAACTGTCTGACAACGAGAGCCGTTCGAGTTCGCGCTGGAGTTCCGCGAGCCGTGCCTCGGTGCGCTTGCGTTCACTGATGTCGAACATGAAGCCGATCAGCGCCTCAACGTCACCGTTCTCCTTGCGCACGACGTGGACAACGTCGCGAATCCACACATACCCGCCGTCCGCGGTCAGCGCGCGATAGTCCGCCTCATGATCGGCGCCCGCTTGCGACTGCGCGACGCAAAATTCCACAACCGCGTCACGGTCCTCCGGGTGCATCCGCGAGGCCCAGTCCTCGACTGTTTTCCACGTTGACGGCGCGTAGCCAAGCAGTGCTTCAATCTGCGGGCCGATATAGGTGAACTGCATTGTCGCCCAGTCGATCTTCCAGGGAATCGCCCGGGTGGATTCGAGCAACGTGCGATAAACCGTGGGGTTGTCCTCGCCGGGCTGGCGGCCGGACGATGCCAGGCTGTCCTCGTGGCGCAGGAACGCGGCTTGAAGCGAACTGGGAGTTAAATCCTTTTCTTCGTGGCTCATCGTGATCTTCCAATACCCTGTAAACCCATTATCGGCAAATGCGGCAGGGCCTTGAGCGCAGCGCGAAGATGGATCGACCCAGGCCCCGCAAGCCATCGCTTGCCCACCATCGGATCGAAGGCGTTCGCTCAGGTTCATGCAGGCCTTCATGACGGTCCGGGCCATTTTCTTCCGGATACCACCCCCATATCGGCGCCATCTTGGATTTCAAGCATTCATGGTAAATTTAGAAAATTACGAGGATTTTCGAAAATTTCGCGAAAACACTACTTCGCATGGGAGCGTGGAGGTCAGATGCGACCGAAAGGTGAACGAGATGTCCGGCAAGTCACTCAAGCATCGGGACGAGAGAAGTCCGATGGGCACACGCTATCGGAACAGGCATATTGGCTGATGCACCGCGACATTCTCGCGGGCGTCCTGGCGCCGAACGAAAAGCTGCGCTTGCAGGGACTGCAGGCGCGGTACGGTCTGGGCATGAGTCCCATCCGTGAGGCCCTGATGCTGTTGAGTCGCGAGGGACTTGTCTCGAACGAAGGACAGCGCGGCTTCCGCGTGACGCCGGTATCCGTCGAAGACTTGCAGGACATCGTCTGGGCGCGACTGAACATCGAGACGATCCTGCTCGGTCAGTCGATTCGCCACGGCGACGCCGACTGGGGGGCGGAAATCTCGGCGGCGTTTTACAAACTCACACATGCCCCCGTTCCCGCATCGCTCGACGACATCGAGACGCTGGAGGCGTGGGAAGCCGCGCACCGGCGATTCCACCGCGCCCTGCTCGCCGGCGCCAAGTCACCTTGGCTGCATCGCGTCGACGCGCAACTCGTCGATCTGACGGAACGCTATCGACGAATCCGTCTCGCCCGCATGGGTTTTACCGCTCGCACCGACAGCATCTTCACGGAGCACAAGGCACTGATGGAGGCGGCGCTCGCACGCGATGTCGATACCGCGTGCCATCTGCTGCACGAACACCTGACGGCGACCTTCGATGCGCAGAAATGGCTGGATGACGGCCTTGCCGCCACCGATGACGTACCTGCCGCCGCACCCGCGCCGGCCAAACGTCCTGCCGGAAAGGCCGTGTCGCCGCGCGCACGCCGCTCGGCCGACACCCTTGAAAAGGCCTGATTGCCGCCGCGTCGTTGAACGCGTCGCCCACGCACGCCCCACGCCATTCGAAGCGCGAACGTCTCGCGCTTCGCGCCCGCAGCCATCAGAAGCGATGACGCATCCCCAGCCCGACGACGATCTGCGTCGGCGTCGCCGACTGGGCGTATCCGCACAAGATGGCGTTGGCAAAAGGCGTGCCGGTACCGCCGATAACGTGCTGGTAGACGGCGTCGATATAGACGTCAGTGCGCTTGGAAAAATAGTAGGCGGCTTGTAGATTGACCTGATGCCACTTCGGGCTCGCGCTCGCAGCGGCATTTTCATATCGACCCATCGTGAAAGCGTAGGAGCCGATCAACGTAATGTTGGCGGTCGCGTTGTAGGTCACGTTCACGTCGAAGTTGTCCATGCGCAGGCTGGCATTCCCCATGGGCCTGTAGCCGAAGAGATTGACCGACGAACCGTCGCTGATGACCGTACGCGTCCACGTGGCGCCGTAGGTGCCATTCCCCCAGACGTAGCTTCCTCCGATACCGAAGACCGATTGCTTGGCCGCGATGAACGTCGAGTCGCCGGAGCCGCTGCTGCCGTCGACCGCGCCACCCGCGTTCGCCCCCACGTTGTTGATGACGATAAAGGCCGCGCCGAGGCTGAGCGGCCCGTTTTCGTACCCGAGGCCCGCGCTGTAAGCCCGATTTGCCGTGGCCGCACCGGCCTGATTCGAGAACGCGTACATGGTGCGCATCGACAGGCCGCTCCACGACGGACTGGTGTACATCACCGAATTGTCGATACGAAACGAGTTACCCATGTTGTCGTTGTCGAATGGATGAGCGAACGCCGTGCCACCGGTGAAGCCCCCCGTATGCACGGCGAGATACCAGATGGTCGGGTCGTATTGACGACCGAGCGTGAGCGAGCCGAGCCGATTGTCCTTCAGACCGACCCAGGCCTGCCGCCCGAACTCGCGAGCGCCTTGTCCCAGCTTGCCGGTGAAGAGGTTGAAGCCGTTCTCCAACTGGAAGATGGCGCTGGTCCCGCCGCCCAGGTCTTCCGTGCCTTTCATTCCCCAGCGCGAACCGTTGATCATGCCGTTTTGCGCCTGAAAGCTGTGCGCGCCACCCTGGTTCGACACGTAATTGATGCTCGCGTCGATGCTGCCGTACAGCGTGACGTTCGACTGCGCGTGGGCGACGGATGCGCCAATCGCGAGAGGAACCGCGAGCCATGAAAAGGAAAGCCGGGAATGACGGGGGCGGCGAGCATGGCGAGTTTGGCGAGTTTGCCGGGCAAGACTGGGGCTGCGCATCATGGTGACTCCGTAGGGCGTGGTGACGGCGCTTGTGGGGCGCCTGTTGAAAACTCATGAACAGGGCTGTCGCCCCGGCGCGATACGAGCGCTGGCATCGGGCACGGGTTCAGCCGATCGGAACCGTGCCGTGGTGAGCGATGCCTGCCAGGCGGCCGTACCAGGCATGGGCGGGATCTCTCAGGCGTGTGTGTGTCTGGAAGTGGTCGGCGCCAGGCTCGACGAAGGCGGCGCAGGGCGCGCCCTGTGCCTTGAGCAGGCTGGCCATGCGCTGATTCGAAAGGGCGACGCGGACACTGTCGTGTTCGCCCCAGCCGAGCACCATGGGCACGCGATTGCCTCGCGTCCAGCACAGCGGACTCATCAACGCGTCATCGGTATCGGGGCCGAGCACCATTTCGTAGACACGCGCTTCGAGCGACCCATGCGCCGGCGCCGGATGATGCAGATCGAAGATGCCGGAGATCGGCAAGCACCCCACGATGTCGTCGGGGTTCGCACCTGCGAGCGCGACCAGGTCCGGGCGCAGCGCGAGCAAAGCCGCCAGATGCCCGCCGGCCGAATGACCGGCGAGCACGATGCGGCGAGCAGTGTCCGCGCAGCCCGTGGCCCAGTCGGGCAGAACCACCGGTAATGCGGCGAGCAGGTCCGCGCCATCGAGGAGCGCGGCGGGAAGCGCGGCCGCAGGTGCAAGCCGATAGCCGGGGGCGACCAGGATGCAACCGGTTGCCACGACGTTTGCCGCCATGAACGTCACATATTCCTTGTAGCCATTCGTCCAGCCGCCACCGTGAAAGAACACCACGATCGGGGCATCGGGCGGCATGTCCGGTGCGGAAAACACGTCGAAGCGCTGCAGCGGATCGGTGCCATACGGAAGGTTCCTGGCGACGCGCAATCCTTCCACCGGACGCCGGGCCCAGTCGAGCACCAACGCTTCATAGGCGCGTGCGGCGGCGCTCGGGAGAGGCATTTGCGGCGCGTGGCCCTCGGGGGCAAACGTCGCGATCTGCTGCGAAATTTCTGACTTCATGCTGGTAGATCAGGGAAAGTACGGATAAGTACGACACACCATTAAGCGGCCGCGATGGATTCATATAATTAACGTACAAATTTATAAAATCAAACTTTTTTTGTATTGACACCGTGATTTTGTATCCGTAACTTGCGCTTCATGGAGGGTCGGAGCACCCGGTTCGGGTGCCGACAGCAAGGAGAGTGAAATGACGGTTTTAGTGACTGGCGCAGGGCTGATCGGCCGACTGACGGCAACGGCGTTGCATGCGCAGGGCGAGGCGGTCGTGCTGGCGGATGTCCGGGTTCCGCAGGAGGCAACTGATCTGACGGTGCCGATCGTTCGCTGCGACGTGACGGACTTTGAGCGTTTGTCCGATGTGGTCCAGGGGCATGGCGTGACATCGATCGTGCACACGGCAGCGTTGCTGTCGAGCGCGATTCGGCGGGACCCGCTCGCCGGCGTGAAAGTCAACACGCTGGGAACGGCGAACGTGCTCGAAGTGGCCCGCCGGCACGATCTGGCGCGGGTCGTGGTTGCGAGTTCGACCACGGTGGCTTATGCCGCATTCGGCACGTTGCCCGCCGCGCCGATTGGCGAGGACTTCGCGACCCATGCCGTAAGCGAGGCGCCGGCCAGTATCTATGCGGCAACGAAGGTCGCCAGCGAACACCTGGCACTGGCCTACGGCGCGTTGTACGACATGAGCGTGATCGTGTTGCGTTACGGCGCGGTGCTGGGGGCGGGGAGGGAGGCGTCGACGAGCGTGCCCGGTCGATTGCTGGGCTGCCTGCTCGACGCCGGTCGTCGCGAGGCGCCCGCGCGGCTCGACGATCCCGTGTTGCTTTGGAACGGGCGTGAGGAATTCGTCGACGCTCGCGATTGCGCGCTCGCCAACGTGGCGGCCCTGCGCGCCTGGGCGCCCGCGCAGCGCGTTTTCAACATCGCCACGGGCGACTGGTTCACTGTCGAGGAGTTCGTCGGCGTGGTCCGGGAGCGGTATCCGGCACTGCGCATTGGCGAGATGCGATTACCGGCGGGTGGCTTTGCTGGCTTCCCGCACACACGGCCGGCGCCATCGGATGTCAGCGCCGCTAGGCGTTACCTCGGCTTCAACACGCAATACGCGTTGCGCGATTCCGTCGACCATTTTGCTGCCGCACACGGTGCGCAGGGCGACGCGTTGGTTCAGACCCTGCGGAGCTAAGCGATGGCACAGGTCATTCCCGTTGATTTGCCGGATCTCGGCCAACCGTTCTCGTGGGCGACGCGCGCAGCCGGCATGACATTCACCGCGCAAGGTCCCGTGCGAGGCGACGGCACCATCGAGACGGGAAGTATTGAAGCGCAGGCGCGTCTGACGTTCGAAAACCTGCGCCGCACGCTGGCGGCAGGCGGTCTGCGCCTGCACGACGTCGCGCAGGTGCTGATCTATCTCACCGAGGACGAGGACATGCGTGAGGTAGACAGGGTGTACCGCACCTTCTTCGACGCCCCGTATCCGAATCGCTCGACTGTCGTGGTGAAGGCATTGGTCGTGCCCGGCATGCGTATCGAAATCGTGGCATATGCGGCTGCGTGCGATGCACCCGCGCGCGCGACAGCGAATTCCCCCATCTGAACGGGCATGGCCCGGCAGGACCATCCATCACAAGAGGACAGATTTCCCATGAAGCCATCCGAGTCAAGTGTGAGCGCGCTGCGGGCGTCGGCCGATGCCGGGGTCGAGCGAGCCACCATCCACCGCATCACGTGGCGACTGGTGCCACTGATTTTCATCGCGTGGTTCGTCAACTATCTCGATCGCGCGAACATCGGTTTCGCCGCATTGCAGATGAATCAGGAACTGGGCATGGGGCCGGAGATGTTCGGCTTCGCCGCCGGCATTTTCTACCTCGGCTACATCGGCTTCGAGGTGCCGAGCAACATGATGATGCATCGCTTCGGCGCACGCGTGTGGCTCGCGCGCATCATGATCACCTGGGGGATCGTGTCGGCGGGCACGGCATTCGTGCAGACCCCGCAGCAGCTCTACGTTGCGCGTCTCCTGCTCGGCGTGGTCGAGGCGGGCTTCTTCCCCTCGGTGTTGTACTACCTCGCGACATGGTTCCCGAAGCAGCATCTCGGACGCGCGATCAGCCGGGTCTACTCGGCCAACATTTTCTCGCTGATCGTGGGGGCGCCTGTCTCGGCCTTGTTGATCGATCACTTCCACGAGGCGAGCGGGTTTTCCGGATGGCGATGGATGATGATGATCGAAGGACTGCCGGCGGTGGCGCTCGGCGTGATCGCATGGTTCGTGCTGGTCGACAGACCGTCGGACGCGAAATGGCTGAGCCCGGCGCAACGCGAGTGGCTGGTGACTACGATGGCGAATGAGGAAGCGGTTGCGGCCACCACGGGAACGTCGAGCTTTCGCAGCGCGATGGTCGCGCCGATGGTCTGGTTGATGGGCCTGCTGTATTTCTGCATTGGCATCGGCTTCTTTGGCATCTCGACATGGTTGCCGCAGGTGATCCGTCAGATGAGCCGGTTGTCGATCGTCGAGATCGGTCTGGTCAGCGCCATACCGTTCATCCTTGGGGCGATTGCGATGTTTGCCAACGCGCGCCATTCGGACCGCACGATGGAGCGTCGCTGGCATCTGGCAGGTGCGCTCTTCGTCGGCGCAGCGGGGTTGGCGGGCAGTGGCCTGACGTCGACCTTGCCGATCGTGTCGTTCATCTGCATCTGCGTGGCGGCCGCCGGCATCGTCGGGTCGCTCAGCGTGTTCTGGACCATCCCGCCGACGTTTCTGTCCGGTGCCGGCGCCGCAGGTGGAATTGCACTGATCAACGCCATCAGCGGTCTCGCGGGATTTTTTGCCCCCTGGCTGGTGGGTGTGGCACGCGGACATTCCACCGATTTCACGTTGGCGCTGTATTGCCTGGCGGCCAGCGCGGCAGCGGCGGCAGTGCTGGCGGCGGTCCTGCCCTACGGCAAGCGCAAGCCTCGAGATGAGGTCAGCGCCTATGCGCACTGATCGAATGCATTGAACGGTTTAAGGCGGGAGGCGGCATGACGCGGGAACTGGCCAAGGCCCGGGCGAAGGAAGTGGCATTCGCCTCATCGCGCCGCGAGCTTCACCGTCCCGCCGCCGCCAGAATATCGGTGCCGAGTCCGGTATGAATATGTCCGAGTTGGAAAAGTTCGTCGTCGAGCACCTGCAGCGCGAACGGAATATTCGTCTTGACGCCTCGAACTTCGGTCGCCCGCAGGGCTTGCGACATTTGCCGGATGGCGGACGTGCGATCCGGCGCATGCACGATGATCTTCGCCAGGAGCGGATCGTAATACGGTGTGACGGTGCTGCCTTGTGCGTACCCGGTCTCCACGCGAACGCCGTCACCCTGCGGTAGCTCGAATACCTCGAGTTTCCCGGGCGACGGGAAGAACCGCACCGGGTCTTCGGCATAGACTCGCACTTCGATCGCATGCCCGTTCACGCGGGGCCGGTCCGGAATCACCGCCGCGAGCGATTCGCCCGCCGCCAGCCGGATCTGCGCCATCACGAGATCCACTCCCGTAATGGCTTCAGTCACGGCGTGCTCGACTTGCAGGCGTGTATTCATCTCGAGAAAGTTGCACGTCCCGTCCGCGCCGAACAGCGTCTCCGCCGTACCGATCACGTCGTACCCCATGTCCTGGAGCAAACCGGCGATCCGCTCGGCGGTGGCCTCCATGTCGCGGCGCGGCAGCAGCGGGGCGGGCGACTCCTCGATCACCTTCTGATGGCGGCGCTGCACGGAGCAGTCGCGCTCGAACAGATGGCAGGCATTTCCGGCCTTGTCCGCCAGAATCTGGAACTCGATATGGCGGGGCCGCTCGATCAGCTTCTCCAGATACAACTCGCCATTGCCGAAGCTCTTCTGCGACACCGACCGCGCCTGCGCAATGGCCGCGAGCAACGACACCTCGTCGCGCGCGGGCACCATGCCGATACCCCCACCGCCGGCGGCGGGCTTGATCAGCACCGGGTATCCGATCGCACGCGCTGCCGCGCTGATCGATTCCGTGTGGTCGTCGAGCAAACCCGAGCTCGGCGACATCGGCATGCCGTGGCGTGCCATCAGTTCCCGTGCGCGCGTCTTGTGTCCCATCGCTTCGATCCATCGCGGCGACGGCCCGATGAAAGCGGCCCCTGCGTCGATGACGCGGCGCGCAAACGCGGCGTTCTCGGACAGAAAGCCGTAGCCGGGGTGCACGGCGTCGGCGCCCGAGCGCGCCAGCACGCTCATGAGACGATCCTGATCGAGATAGCTCGACATCGCCGGTGCGGGGCCGATGGCATACACCTCGTCGGCCTGAGCCAGATAGGGCAGCGTCGCGTCCGCTTCGGAGCACACCGCCACGGAACGGATGTTCATCTGACGCAGCGCGCGAATGATGCGCGCCGCGACCGCGCCGCGATTCGCGACGACGACCTTGGTAAACATGTCTCTCTCCTTCTGCGTTTCTCCATGCCGGGAACGGCATACCGCGAGACGGTGCCGCGCCCGACGCGATTGCCGCGATCGCCGCGATGGGCCTAGCCTGAAATCCGATCCGTCATGCCGCCCCATCCGACGCGCGCGTCGTCGAGCTGCTTGCCCAGTGCCTCGGTCTCCTGCCGGAGCGCCCGCAGCGCTTCGTCGAGATGGGCGCCGGACATGCGCGACGCGATCGACGCAATGCTGATCGAGACGAACGCCGGGCCATCGCGTCGAGGTAGCGTCATGCCAATGGCGCTGACGTCCGCGATCACCGTCTGCAAGTTCATGGCGTAACCGTCGTGGCGGGTCTTGGTGACCAGCTCGCGCAAGCGCTCGGGCGAGATGTCGCGATAGCTCGGCAGATGCATCGCGTTCGCCGCGATCGCCGCTTCGACCGCGCTGTCGGGCAGCGCGGCCAGCAGCGCCATCGCCCCGGCTCCGGCGCCCAGCGCACGCCGCGCACCGATCCTCAGGCTGTGCGTGCGAATCGGATAGCTGCCCTGCACGTGGTCGAAGCACACGGCCTCGTGGCCGCTGCGTACCATCAGAAAAACGGAATCGCCCGTCTTGTCGGCGAGCCGCCGCAGCGTCGGCTGGCACCGCTCCTTCAGATCGAACGCGGGCGACGCACTCAAGCCGAGCACGTAAGCCATATGTCCGAGCGTGTAGCGCCGGGATTGCGCATCGAGTTGCAGCATGTGGCTAAACGATAGGCCCTTGACGATGCGATGTGCCGTAATGCGCTCCAGGCCAAGGCCCTCGGCAATCTCGTGGAGCCGCAGTCCTTGCGGGCCGCGCATGGCGACGAGGCGCATGACGGCAATGGCGCGCTGAATGCTTTGGGTACCCTCGTTCGCGCGGCGCGCTACTGGCGCTGTATGCGCATCGTCGTTCGACAAGTCGTCACCGGGCATTGCCGTTGCATCGAGTCCTTCGATTCCATCGCCGATGTCCTCGGCATCTCGGGGTGGGAGTGTCATGAAAATGGCTTCCGTTCGTGTTTCGTCCTGCACGTCCGCGCCGACCCAATGGGACCGCGTATCGATGGTGGGCAACGGTGGGCGTGCGACATAGGGGGCAGGCATTGGCGTGCCGAAGCGCGGGCGCCTCAACGCCTCAGCGCGTCAACGCGTCAACGCCCGCGAAACGATGGCGTGCGCTTCTGTGCGAACGCCTCCCGCCCCTCCTTGCGATCTTCCGTGTCGCGCAGCAATCCCCATAATCGGCGCTCGTGCGCCAGCGCGACGGGCAAGGGCATCTCCAGCCCATCGCGCACCGCCTGCTTGATGGCATGCACGGCCAGCGGCGCGGCATTGGCCAGGCGACGTGCGATGCCTGTCGCCGTCTCCATCAGCGATTCGGGCGCGACCACGTGGCTCACCAGCCCGATGCGCAACGCGGTTTGCGCATCGATCGCGTCACCGGTGAGCAACATCCACATGGCGTTGGCGTGGCCGACAAGACGTGGCAGACGCTGCGTTCCGCCCGACCCCGGCATCGACCCAACCTGGACTTCCGGCAATGCGAAGCGGGCCGTCTCGGCCGCGATGCGAATATCGCAGGCGAGTCCGATCTCCAACCCGCCCCCATATGCCAGCCCGTTGAACGCGCAGATCACGGGGGTGTCGAAGTCGAGGCCGAGCGTGAGCGATCCCGCTTCCGCTTCGGCGCCTTCACCGCCGAACACCTGCGCGGCGAACGACGTCGCGGGCGGCGGGGTTCGTCGCAGGTCCGCACCGCTGCTGAATGCGCGGTCTCCGGCCCCCGTCACGATGACGGCGCGAATCTCCGGTGTGTCGCCGATATGCCGCCACAGTGCCTGGAGCCGCGCGCGCATCGCATAGTCGATGGCGTTGAGCGACTCGGGCCGGTTCAGGCGCACCGTCGCGATGCCTTCATTCACCACAAATTCGATACTCATGATGTCGATGTCGCCGAAGTTGCGCACACCCTCGTCTCAAGGGTCGATGCGGTGCTTGAAGCCGGGCGTGCGCGAATCCGCCGCCGCGCGCAGCGCGCGCCGGATCGCGTCGCGCGTCTCGCCCGGGTCGATCACGTCGTCGATCCAGCCCTGCGCGGCCGCCTCATAGGCGCTCGACTGCTCGTCGAGCTTCGCCATGATTTCGGCCTTGCGCGCCACCGGGTCCGGCGCGGCCGCGATCTCGCGTCCGTATACGAGTTCCACGCCGGCTTCCGGCCCCATCACGTCGAAGTGGGCGTCCGGCCACGCGGCGAGATAGTCGGGACGCATCGCGCGCCCGCACATCGCGAGATAGGCCAGGCCGATGGCCTTGCGCGCCACGATGGTGATCTTCGGCACAGAGGCGGCACACACGGTGTTGAGCAGGCGAGCGGCGAGAGACACCATTCGATGCTTTTCGATGTCCGGCCCGACGAGGAACCCGGGCGCGTCGCAGATGAACACGAGTGGCACGTGGAACGCGTCGCAGACATCGACGAACTTGCGCGCCTTCTGCGCGGTCTTCTCGTCCATCACGCCGCCGCGCGACATTGGGTTCGACGCCACAAAGCCGACAGGCTGTCCGTCGATGCGGCCAAAGGCAGTGATCAGATTCGGGCCGAAGCGCGGCCGATAGTGAAACAGGTCGCCGGCGTCGACGATGAGGCTAAGCACACGCTTCATGTCATACGCCTGGCGCCCGACATCGGGAATCATTGCGCGCAGCTTGTCGCGTCCCTCCTCGGTGTCGAGGGCTGCGGGTCGGGCCTCGGCGACCGGCGGCAACTCGCCGCAATGGCTCGGCAAAAACGACAGGAAGGTCCGCAGGCTGCGCAGCGTATCGGCCTCCGTTTCGCCCACGTAGTCCGTCTGACCGGTCACGGACTCGCTCACGTCGGCGCCGCCGATGGCATCGGTCGTCACCGATTCGCCGGTGCCCACCTTGACGACGAGCGGCCCGGACATGCCCATCACGCCCGTGCCGCGAGCGAGGGCCGTGAAGTCGGATTGAGCGGCCGTGAACGAGGGACCCCCGAAGGCCGGACCAAGGATTGCCGCGAGCTGTGGAATCTGGCCCGACATCCGGAAATGATCCGCGAAGCGTGCGCCCATGTTGGCCGCCATCGCCCCGAAACTCTCCTGAACACGCGCCGCGCCTGCCTCCATCAATGCAATGAACGGCTTTCGATGACGCAGTGCCGCATCGCGAACCCTTGCGATCTTGATCTCGCCCACCCGCCCGCGCGTGCCGCCAAGCACGGTCGCGTCGTCAGCGGCGACATACACGATGCGTCCGTCGATGGTGCCATGTCCCGTCACGATGCCGTCGGCCGGCGTGCGCTCGCGCAAGGACGCGTGCGCACTGCGTGCATGAACGCCGATTTCGACAAAGCTCCCGTCATCGAGCAGCAATGCGATCCGCTCGCGCGCGGTCAGCTTGCCTTGTTCGCGAAGCTTGTCGATGGCGGCTTCCGACGTCGCACCCCGGACGGCTTCGCGGCGGGCTTGAAGTTCGTCGATCTTGCGTTTGTCCATGGGCGTCCTGAAGGTGCGATGGACGCGGAGAGCGAAGCTTTCCACTTATCCATATATTGAAATAAATAATGATTCTATGGTGCGGTGCGTGAGCGATCATGCCGTGTCGGTATGATCGCTTATTGACATCGAGAACCATGTTTCCTAGCTTTTATAGCGGATATTTCAACAACGTGCCAGAGAAATTGGTGCAATTCGAGGTGGGGTTTTCGATGTTTTGTAATTCCAATATGTGAACATAAATAATGAGGTCGAAATGAATCGAATCACGGGAAGGCGCGCGATCGCGCGCGTGGCGTCGGGGTTTCGGGTGGGTGCCGCGGTGGGGGCGGTCGCGCTCGGGGTAATGGGCGTGCTCGGTGCGGTGGGCGTGTCGGGCAACGCGGCGGCGGCTGAGAAGAGCGCTCCCGCAGTCGATCGCAACACGCTTGTCGTGGCACTTGACAAGGAGATCCAGAGTCTCGATGCGCTGGTGACGGCCAGCGGCGATTCGCAACGCTATGCGATGTCGATTTTCGACACGCTGTACGGTTTTGACGACAAGGGCAATATCGTGCCGCGCATGGCGACGAGCTACGCGATGTCGTCCGACGGACTGGCTTACACCTTCAAGCTTCGGCCGAACATCAAGTTCCACAACGGCGATCCCTTTACGTCGGCGGACGTGAAGTACTCGATCGAGCGCGTGGTAGATCCTGTCACGAAAAGCACGCGGCGCCCGTATTTCGCGCCCGTCATCGAGGGTGTCGACACGCCCGATCCCCTCACCGTGCGCATTCGTCTGAAGCAGCCCGACGGCGTCTTCCTCAACAAGATCGCCGGCTTTCTGTTCATCGTGCCGCAGAAATACACGTCGTCGTTGCCGAACGTCGAGGCGTTTGCCGCGGCACCGATCGGTACCGGCCCGTACCGGGTGAAGGCCAACAAAGTGGGGCAGTATCTCGAGCTGGAGCGCTTCGACGACTTTTACGGCGACAAGCCTGCCATCAAGACGCTCGTGTTCAAGTACATTCCCGAGCCGTCGAGTCGTGTCAATGCGATCGTGTCGGGGGAGGTCGACATTGCCGCCATGATCCCGCTGGCCGAAGTGGCGCGGCTCCGACAGGACGCCGCGCTGGACGTCATCACCAACCCGGTGTCTTCGCCGATGCACGTGCGGCTGTACTCCAATGTGCCGGATTCCCCGCTCGCCAAGCGCGACGTGCGACTGGCGCTGAACTACGCGATCGACGCGAACGCGATCATCAAGGGGGTATTCCATGGCGTGGGTGCGCCGATGGGCACATTCATCTCGAAGTACTTTCCGTACGGAGGCGACCCGAGCGTGAAGCCGTATCCGTACGATCCCGCCAAGGCGCGCGCGTTGCTCAAGCAGGCCGGCTACCCGAACGGCTTCTCCATCAAGCTTTATGACGCGGTAGGCACACCCAAGGAGTTTGCCGAGGCGCTGGCGGCGTATTGGGGGCAGGTCGGTGTGAAGGTCGACATCAATCGCATCGACTACGCCGCCTGGAGTCGTCTGAACAATACGCACAAGACCGGCCCGATGACGACAACCCAGTTCACCAACGCGATCTACGACCCCATCCATCCCGTGGCGGGTTCGTTCTCGAAGGATGGGGCGTGGTCCGACTACTACAACCCGGAGGTCGAGGCGCTGCTCAAGCAGCTTGAAACCACCACCGGGGCGCAGGCGCGTGGCGAACTGTTCCGCAAGATCGGCAAGATCCTGCACGACGACGCGTCCGCCGTGCTCGTGACGGAGTTGTTCAACGTCTTCGCGAAGAAGAAATCGCTGACATGGGAGGTGCAGCAAGGCTCGGGCTTCCTGAATTTTCGCAAAGTCGCCTGGCATTGAGGTGGGGCGCCGTCGTGAGTCGTGCATTACGGCACGGCGCGACGGCGCGTGCCCCGCGCGGGTAGGCCGGTCGGGGGGGGGGGCGATTCAGGTGTCGAGGCTCACGGCGTCCTCGCCCTCGCCGATGGGGTCTCCCACGTTGACGTGCACTTTCGTGACACGCCCGGCACGGGGTGCGATCACGGGAATCTCCATCTTCATCGACTCGACCATCAGGAGCGCCTGGTCCTCAGCGACGGCGTCGCCTTCGGCGACCAGTACCTGGCAGACAGTGCCAGTGATTTCAGAGCGAACGGCGTGGTTGGGCATCTCGGTTTCCTCCGGGTCATGACGCGTGGTTCAACAAACGATTTGCAGTCGACAAGTGGGAGTCATCGACACATGGTTGCTTTCCTGAGTGCTTCGGAACATCGGGCCGCGTCCGGCGCGGCCTCGCAGTGGCAGGCGGAATACGACGTGATCGTGGTGGGGTACGGTGCCGCCGGCGCGGTGGCGGCCATCGAGAGCGCCGATGCTGGCGCGCGCGTGCTGCTGATCGAGAAGATGCCAGACCCCGGGGGCATTTCGATCCTGTCGGCGGGGGGTGTGCGTGTTGCCGATGACGCCGATGCCGCCTTTCGATACCTTCGCGAAACTTGTGGCGGCCGCACGCCGGATGACGTGCTGCGAGCGCTGGCGCTCGGCATGACGGAAGTCGCCAGCTACCTGCGCGATCTCGCGCGTGTCGATGGCGCCGTCGTGCGTGTCGAGTCGGCCGTGGGCAACTATCCGTTTCCCGGATGCGATTCGCTGGCCTACGCGGACATCGAATCGATTCCCGGCTTTGGCGACCCGGCGGGCTACCTTGCGGCGCGGCCGTTTCGTCCGGGCTGCCTGCTTTTCAGGCTGCTGCTCGACAACGTCGAGGCGCGTCGTGCCGATGGTCGGATCGACGTGTGGCTTTCCACGCCGGTCGAGCGTCTCGTGCAGGATGCGGGCCGCGAAGTGTGCGGGGTGAGGTTGCGTCGCGGTGACGACGTGATTTGTGTGCGGGCGCGCCGCGCGGTGGTGCTGGCTTGCGGCGGCTTCGAGGCCGACGAGGACATGAAGCGGCAGTACTTCGTCTCGACGCCCGTGTTGCCGGGAAGCTTTCGCGGCAACACGGGCGACGGCATCCGCATGGCGCAGGCGGCCGGCGCGGCGCTCTGGCATATGTGGCACCACCACGGCCCGTACGGGATCCGGCATCCGGACCCGTCGTACCCGTTCGGCATCTACGCCAAGATCCTGCCGATGTGGACGCCGGAACGGGGGGCGAAGCAATTGCCGAAAATGGCGTGGATCATCGTGGATCAACGCGGGCGACGCTACGTCAATGAATATCCCCCCTACATCTCCGACACCGGCGTGCGTCAGTTCGATCATTTCGATCCGTGTGCGTATCGACACGACCGGCTGCCGTCGTTTCTGATCTTCGACGAAGCCGGGCGTCGCATGTATCCGATGGGACGCTCGATCACCAACGATCGCGACGCCTGGTACGAGTGGAGCGCGGACAACCTCAAGGAGGTCGAGAACGGCTTGCTGATAAAAGCCGACACGCTCGAGGCGCTGGCGACCCGGCTCGGCATCGATGCGCAGGCGCTGCTGCGCACCGTGCGCGAGTGGAATGCGGGATGCGATGTGGGGCGCGACGCCGCATTCGGTCGGCGTCCGGAGACCATGGTGCCGCTGCGCGAGGGGCCGTTCTATGCGGCGTTGCTGTGGCCGGTGGTGATCAATACGCAGGGCGGTCCGGTGCACGACGCGTCGCAGCGCGTGCTCGATCCGTTCGGCGATCCCATCGAGGGGCTCTTCGCGGCAGGGGAGCTCGGCAGTGCGTTCGGCCACATCTACATGGCGGGTGGCAACCTCGCGGAGTGCATTGTCGGTGGGCGAATTGCCGGGCGCAACGCGGCGCAAGCGGGCGGTGCGGACCGCCGTGGCGTGGGTGCGTTGCGCGCCTGATGCGATGGGGGCGCCGGGCGTCCGGCTGGGCGGACGTCGCGCCGCCTTCGGTGCGTCTCTCATCGATTGTCTTGAGAATGTTCAAATAGTGGAACAAATATTGCGCTTGAATCACTCCGGAATGCAAGCCGGAATGTCGTGATTTGCTAAGCATAAATCCATATAAAGACTGGCTACAGCTTGCGTTATAAAGATAACCGATGATGTATCGATTGAACTGAGAGTTATCCCTGATGAATTTCGTTAAAAGTTATTTGTTTCAAATATTGACCATTTGCGGGCGCGTGACTAGACTGATCTGCATGACGACGACTGCCGGCACAGATCAGGCAGCGCCATAACCAGGAGACGCAAGCGCATGAGCAATCGCTTCCAGGGAAAGGTGGTCCTGGTGACCGGCGGCGCGCGTGGCATTGGCTACGCGACGGCTGAACGGTTCGCCGAGGAGGGTGCACGCGTGGCGATCTGCGACATATCGGCGGACGCGGCGCAATCGGCGGCCGACGCGCTGCGGCAAGACGGCACACGCGAGGCATTCGGCTTCGGTTGCGATGTGACCGACGAGGTGCAGGTGGAATCGCTGGTGGCGCAGGTGCTGGCGCGGTTCGGCGGGCTCGATGTTCTCGTCAACAACGCGGGTGTCACGCGAGATAACCTGCTGTTCAAGATGTCGGTCGATGACTGGGACCGCGTCATGAACGTTCACTTGCGCGGCACCTTCCTGTGTACGCGCGCCGCGCAGCGGCACATGGTCGAGCAACGCAGCGGCAAGATCGTCAATCTCTCTTCCACATCGGCACTCGGCAATCGCGGGCAGGCGAACTATTCGTCGGCCAAGGCGGGTCTGCAGGCCTTCACTCGCACGGCTGCCATCGAGCTGGGACCCTTCAACATCAACGTCAATGCGGTGGCGCCGGGGTTCGTTGACACCGAAATGACGCGTCAGACGGCGGAACGCCGCGGCATCGATCCCGAGGAATACAAGCGGCAGCGCGCCAGGAGCATTCCGCTTGGCCGCGTCGGTGTTCCGCGCGATATCGCGAACGTGGTGGCCTTCCTTTGCAGCGACGACGCGTCGTTCGTTTCCGGGCAGATCATCTATGTCAAGGGCGGTCCGGAAACGTTGCGGTAAGGCTTCGTCCGGCGTCTTCCTTCGGAGAATTCAATGCACACACGGGCATTGCAGGCATGGCTGCGCAAGATCGCATGGATCGGAACCGGTCTGGCGTTGGGCGTGGCGTCGTGGACATCCACCGAGGCCATGGCCATCGGCGGAAAGCCATCGGTGAATCGCGATACGGTCGTGTTCGCGGTCGGCAAGGACATCAACAATCTCGACGGACAGGTGGCGGCCACGGGGGATTCGCAGCGCTACGGCTGGCAACTGTTCGACACGCTCTACGCGTTTGATATCGACGGCAATCTGAAGCCGAGCGTGGCCACCGCGGTGACTATCTCCCCCGACGGTCTGCAGTACACGTTCACCCTGCGCAAGGACGTCAAGTTCCACAATGGCACGAAGCTCACCGCCCGGGACGTGAAGTACTCGCTCGAGCGCATCGTGGCGCCCGAGACGAAAAGCACCCGGCGGCCATACTTTGCCAATCTCGTCGATCGCGTCGATGCACCGAACGACACGACCGCGGTCTTTCATCTGAAGCGTCAGGACGGGGCGTTCCTCAACAAGATCGCAGGCTATCTGCTGCTCGTGCCCAAGGCGTACACCGAAGCATTGCCCACACCGGAAGCGTTCGCCCGTGCCCCGATCGGATCGGGACCGTACAAGTTCGTCGAGCAGAAGATCGGCCAATCGGTCACGCTCGAGCGTTTCGACGGGTACTGGGGACCGAAGCCGGGCATCAGGCACCTTGTCTTCAAGGTCATTCCCGAGGCAAGCAGTCGCATCAACGCGTTGCTCAGCGGCGAGGTCGACGCCATCGACTACGTGCCGAGTGTCGACGTGGCGCGGCTGAAAGCCAACGCCGGACTCGCGGTGAAGTCGGTCCCCGTGGGCAGCCCCCTCGCGGTGCGGCTTTACTCCAACGTGCCCGGCACACCGCTCTCGAAGCGCGACGTTCGCCTCGCACTGAACTATGCGCTCGACACCCGCGCAATCATCGATCAGGCACTGCACGGCGTGGGGGCGCAGATGTCGTCGTACGTTTCGTCGAGCTACCCGTACGGCGTCGATCGTGCGCTCAAGCCGTATCCGTACGATCCGGCGCAGGCGAAGAAGCTGCTGGCACGCGGCGGTTACCCGAACGGCTTCACGACCGATCTGCTGTGCCCGACGGACAACCCCAAGGAGCTTTGCGAAGTCATCGCCGCGTACTGGGCGGCGGTGGGCGTGAAGGCCAACGTCAAGGTCATCGACTACGCTGCGTGGAGTCGCCTGAACAACACGCACAAGGGCGGACCGATGACGATGATGCAGTTCTCCAACGCCATCTACGATCCGGTGCATCCGATCAGCGGGGCGGCCACGAAAGAAGGCACGTGGTCCGATTACTACAACCCGGAAGTCGAGACGCTCGTGGCGCAAGGCGATGCGGCGACGTCCCGCGAGCAGCGCGACGCGATTTTCAAGAAGATCGGACGGCTGTTGCACGACGACGGCCACGCCGTGCTGATCACCGAACTGTATTACACCTTCGCGCAGGACGTGAAGCTGAACTGGGAGCCGCAACACGGCAGCGGCTACTACAACCTGCGCAATCTGAGCTGGAAGTAGCCGGCTCCCCGGCAGGCGCTGGCGAAATGAACGGATGCGAGCGAACGTGAACCGATGAATCAGACCATGAATCGAGACGACGACAGCGTATGGGTTCCGCGAGAGGCGCCGACGACGCTGGGCGGGGCGGGCGCCGCGTCCGCGCACGGAGCGCTCGACGCGATCGACGCGATCGACTGGACGCGCGAGACTTTCTCGAGCGCGCTCGCCCGCATTGCCGGAATGCATGGCGATCGCGAAGCGGTGGTGCACGGCGAGACCCGACTGACATTCGCGCAGCTGGTCGAGCGCATTCACGCGTTTGCCCGCGGGCTGATGTCGCTGGGCGTGGGTCCCGGCGAGAACGTCGCATTGTGGATGTCGGACGGCACCCAATGGCTCATCGCCCGATGGGCCGTGCCGATGATCGGTGCGGTGCTCGTGCCCGTGAACACCCGGTTTCGCGACAGCGACGTGGCGTATGTGCTGAGCCAGTCGGAGGCGACCACGCTGATCGTGCAGGAGCGCGGCGGTGTCACGGGGCGGGGCGTGCGCTACTTCGACATCCTCGCGCAACTCGACCCCGATTGGACGCGGCAGCGCCGCGGCGCGTGGCGTTGTGAACGCATGCCGGCGCTGCGGCGCGTGATCGGCCTGCCGACAGACCGCGCGCTGCCGGCAGGCATGGAAGACTTCCACGCCATCGAAGCCCACGGCCGGCGCTGTCTCGAGGACGGCGCGCTCGCTCGCCGGTGCGCGCAGGTCGGCCCGGACGATGTCGCCCAGATTCTCTACACCTCGGGCACCACGTCGTTCCCGAAGGGCGCCATGGTGCGGCACGGCGCGCTGCTCGGGAACAACCACTACGCGGCGCAGTGCCTGCGACTGACCTCTCGCGATCGCTACTTGTCGTGCGTGCCGCTGTTTACCGCCACGGGCACGTTCTACACCCTGGCGATGGCGCTTTCCGGCGCGGCGATGGTCATCGCGGACCAGTTCTCCGCAAAGCTGTTCTGCGAGCTGGTCGAACGTGAGCGCATCACCGTGAGTTTCTTCGTCGATACCATCGTGCAGGATCTCAAGGCGTTTCCCGACGTCGGTCGATACGACCTGTCGAGCCTGCGAACCGGCACGGGCGCACCGCTGCCCACGGCTTCGTTCGAGTGGGTGAGCCGCACGCTCGGGGTGCCCGAACTGGTCAGCGCGTACGGCATGTCGGAGACATCGAACGCCGTGGTGCGAACGCGCTGGGACGACCCGTACGAGAAGCGCTCCCGCACCAACGGCAGGCCAGTGCGCGACGTACGGATCCGCATCGCGGACATCGAGACCGGCGAGCCGCTGCCAGCGGGCCAGATCGGACAGATCTGCGTCTCCGGCTACGTGGTGATGAAGGGCTACTACCGCATGCCGGAGGAGGATCGCAAGGCCATCGACGCGCAGGGATGGCTGCTTACCGGCGATCTCGGCGAGCTCGACGGCGACGGCTATCTGACCTATCGCGGGCGCGTGAAGGAGATGATCAAGCCGGGGGGCTTCAATGTCGCCACGCAGGAGATCGAAGTCTTCCTCAAGACTTATCCCGGCGTGCGTCAGGCAGTCGTGGTCGGGGTGCCGGATGCGCGTCTGGGCGAAGTGGGCTATGCGTACGTCGAGCGCCAGACGGGCGCGGACATTTCGCCGCGCGCGTTGCAGCAATATTGCCGCGAGCATATCGCGAGCTACAAGGTGCCGCGCTATGTCGAATTCGTCGACGCCTGGCCGCTTACCGGAAGCCAGAAGATTCGCAAGCTCGAATTGCGCGAGCGCGCGACGCGCAAGCTCTCGGCCGGCGACGGCGACCCGCAGCACGTTTGGCGCGACGCGGCGGAGCGCGTGGATGAACCCACGCACATCAGCGATAGCGAAAGCGCGGGCGCCGGCGGTGGCGGCAACGACAAGGGGACGCTCGCATGATTCGCTACCTCGCGCGCCGGGTGGCGCAATCGCTGATCACGGTGCTGCTCGTCACGCTGGTGATCTTCCTGATCGTGCGGCTCATCGGCGATCCGACGCACCTGATGCTGCCGCCGGAAGCGACGGAAGCCGATCGGGCGGTGCTACGTCACCAGATGGGGCTGGACCGTCCCGTTCCGGTGCAATACGCCAGTTATCTCTGGCATCTGCTACAGGGGCAGCTCGGCATGTCGTACCGGTTCTCGCGGCCGGCCCTCGACGTGGTGCTCGGCGCGTTGGGACCGACGCTGCTGCTCACGACGTCTGCGCTGGCGCTGGGCATTCTGGTGGGCGTGCCGCTGGGCGCGGTGGCGGCCGTGCGCCGCGGCGGCGCGGTGGATCAGTGCGCCAAGCTCTTCGCGGTCCTGGGGCAGGCGGCGCCGCCGTTCCTGTTCAGCCTGCTCTTCATCCGCCTGTTCTCGATTCAGCTGTCATGGTTCCCGACCAACGGCTATGGCACGTTTTCGCATCTCGTCATGCCGGCCGTGGCGCTGGGCTGGTATTCGGCGGCGGGCATCATGCGGCTCACGCGTTCGAGCATGTCCGAAGTGCTCGACACCGAATACATCAAGTTCGCGCGCATCAAGGGGGTGCCGGAGCGCACCATCATCTTCCGGCACGCGCTGCGCAATGCGCTGCTGCCGATGATCACCTTCACCGCGCTTCAGTTCGGCATTCTGATGGGCGGCGCCGTGTCGGTCGAATTCATCTTTTCGTGGCCGGGCATCGGTCGTCTGATCCTCGACTCGATCTCGAACCTCGACTACACGGTCGTGCAGGCCGCCGTCACGGTCGGCGCGCTGATCTTCACCTTGCTCAACCTGGCGGTGGACGTGCTCTACGCCTACGTCGATCCGAGGATTCGCTATGCATGAGGCCACTCCCCTCGACTTGCAGCAACGTCCGGCCGAGACCTGTGTCCCGGTACCGCAAGCGCGCGCGCGCCGCCGCCTTTGGCGCGACGTCCAGCTCTGGTCGTGCCTTGTGCTCGCGCTGGCCCTGATCGTCGTCGCGCTCGCGCCCCAGTGGTTCTCGCCTTACGACCCCAATGCGATTTCGTTGAGCGACATCCTCAAACCGCCCTCGGCGGCGCACTGGTTTGGCACCGACCAGCTCGGACGCGACCTGCTCTCGAGAGTGATCTGGGGCTCGCGCATCTCGCTGTACGTGGCGTTCTGCGCGGTGCTCATCGCGGGGATTTTCGGCAGCCTGTTCGGCATAGCGGCGGGGTTTCTCGGCGGATGGGTCGACGCGGTGGCGATGCGGGTGGCCGACATTCAGCTGGCCCTGCCCGCGGTCATTCTCGCCTTGGTGCTCGTGGGCGCCATCGGCTTCAGCGTCTTCAATCTGGTGATCGTGCTGAGCCTGGCCAACTGGGCGCGCTTCGCCCGGGTCACGCGTTCCGAAGCGCTCTCGCTGCGCTCGCGAGACTTCGTCTTGCTGGCCAGGCTGGCGGGCGCATCGCGCTTTCGGGTGATGTTCGCCCACATCGTGCCCAACGTGGTCAACACCTTCATCGTGCTCGCCACGCTCGATATCGGCACGATCATCATTCTGGAAGCGACGCTCTCGTTCCTCGGTCTCGGTGTCCAGCCGCCCACGCCGTCGTGGGGCGCAATGATCGCCGACGGACGCGGTTATCTGGAGACCGCGTGGTGGATCTGCGGCATTCCGGGCATGGTCCTGATGGTCACCGTGCTGCTGGCGAACCAGTTGGGTGACGCGTTGCGCGATCGCCTGAGCCCAACGATGTCGAGGGGGTGGTGATGAGCGTTCATCCACTGCTCGAGGCGCGCCATCTCACCACGATGCTGCGGGGCAAGCACGGCGTGGTCACCGCCGTCGACAACGTGAGCCTGCGCGTGGACGCCGGCCGGTCGCTCGCGCTGGTCGGCGAGTCCGGGTCGGGCAAGAGCATGACATGCAACACATTGCTCGGCCTGTTGCCGTCGAACGGCCGCCTGGTGCACGGCGAGGTGCGCTACAAGGGGCGCGATCTCGCAAGACTGTCGTCGGCGGAGATGGCCAAGGTTCGCGGGCGCGAGATCGGCATGATTCTGCAGGACGCGATGACCTCGCTCAACCCGCTGCTGACCATTGGCGATCAGGTAGCCGAAATCTTTCGCGTGCATCAGGGCATACGCGACAAGGCCGAACTGCGCCGCCGAAGCGTGGAAGTGCTCGAGCGCGTGAAGATCCCGGCCGCGCTGGAGCGGCTCGACAGCTATCCGTTCCAGTTCAGCGGCGGCATGCGCCAGCGCGTGTCCATTGCCATCAATATCGCGCTCTCGCCCGAGTTGCTGATCTGCGATGAGCCCACGACGGCGCTCGATGTCACTGTCCAGTTGCAGATACTCAAGCTGCTTCGGGAGCTTCAGCAGCAGCGCAACATGGCGCTCATCTTCGTCACCCACGATCTGCATCTGGCGTCGCAGTTCTGCGACGACGTGGCGATCATGTATGGCGGCCGCATCGTGGAGTCAGGGCCGATTGCCGATGTCTTTGCGCGCCCGGCCCACCCGTACACCGCCGGCTTGCTTCGCGCCGTGCCGTCGCTCGGGCGGTATGAAAAGCGGCTCGAGGCGATTCCGGGACAACAGCCGGGTCTGACGGACTGGCCGCAGGGGTGCCGGTTCGCGCCGCGCTGCCCGCTCGCCACCGAGCAATGTCGGCGTCAGTATCCGGACTGGTTCGAGTGGCAGGGTGGCGCGCGGCGCAGCGCTTGCTGGCAGACGATGCAGATGCTGTCGAAATCGGCGCCGCCGGCCGGTCGTACTGATCCGGCAACGTCCGCGCGCAGGGAGGTGGCGTGATGTCGCAACCGTATCTTTCGGTTCGAAACCTGAGAAAGACCTACGACGTGCGTCGCGGGTTGCTGGGCCGTGCGCGCCCGCTTCATGCGGTGGCGGACGTGAGCTTCGACGTCGAGCCAGGGGCGACCTTCGGACTCGTCGGCGAGTCGGGCTCCGGCAAGAGCACCATCGCGAAGATGCTGATGCTCGCCGAACCGGCCACGAGCGGCGACGTGATGGTCGACGGGCGGAACGTCCGGCAACTCGACGCGGCCGCCCGGTCGGCGTTTCACCGCGTGTTGCAACCGGTGTTGCAGGACCCGTACAGCGCTCTCAATCCGCGTATGCGCATTGGCAGGATCATCGACGAGCCGCTGCGCATTCACCGCACGCTGGACGACGCGTCGCGCGCTCGCCGTGTGGCGGAGTTGCTGCAACTTGTCGGATTGCCCGGCGCAGCGCAACGCAGGTTCCCGCACGAGTTGTCGGGCGGACAGCGTCAGCGCGTGGCGATCGCGCGTGCGCTCAGCCTGAGCCCGCGCTGCATGATTCTCGACGAGCCGGTGTCCGCGCTCGATGTGTCGATTCAGGCGCAGATTCTGAACCTGCTCAAGGATCTCCAGGGCACGCTCGATCTGACGTATCTGCTGATCTCGCACGATCTCGCGGTCGTGGCTTACATGAGCCAGCGCATCGGCGTGCTGTATCTCGGCGAATTCATGGAAGTGGCCGATACCGCCACGCTCATGCAGGGCGCGCGCCACCCTTACACGCAGGCGTTGATTGCCTCGGTCGATGCGCGCGGCGGGCACGGGGCGCAGGCGGTGGCCGGCGAGATTCCGTCGCCCATGAATCCCCCGGCGGGGTGCCCGTTTCATCCACGCTGCCCGCACGCGCTCGCACGCTGTCGAGAGGAAAAGCCGGTGGCGCGGGAGATCGCGCCGCGCCACTGGGTGACGTGTCATTTCGCGGAAACGATTCCCGTCGCGACAGCGAACACCGCTGCGCGCGCCATCGGCCCGAAGGCGATAGAAGCCGCCCATCGCTCCGCTCCGGAGGCTCAGGCGGTCCCCTTTCAGGAGGCAACATGAATTTTGCGGAAACCCCCTCGTTGTCCAGGCAGGGCAACCCCGACGTGCTTGCAGCGCTCGAAGCCGTCGTGCAAAGCCGCTTTCCGGCGCGCGAGCGTGCATGTCACGACGCGGCTGCCATGCCCTTCGAGAATCTGCAGGATCTGTTCGAGCTGGGCTTGCTCACCGCCACGGTGCGAAAAGAGCACGGCGGCCTGGGCAGCAACGTGATGTCGGACGATCCGGCCACCTTCCTGCAGGCCATGCGCCGCGTGGCGCGCGTGTCGCCGGGTACGGCGCACTGCATGCAGGTGCAGAACCACGTGGCGTGGGCGATCGACGAACTGGGCACCGACGCGCAGCGCGAGCGGTTCGTCAAGCCGATGACGCAAAAAATGAGCGTGTCGTCGTTCGTCGGCAGCGAGGCGGGCCGCAAACACATGTACGTGCTCAGGACCACGGCGAAGAAGGTCGAGGGCGGCTACATCGTCAACGGCAACAAAAACTATGCCACCAACGGTTACGAGAACGGTGTCGCCATCGTGTTCGCGACCATCGAAGGCGAGACGGAATACTTCAAGTCGCACCTGATGGTCATCGTCGAGCCGGGAATGGAGGGCCTCACGATCAATCACGACTGGTACCGCCCGACCGGCATGCGCGTGTGCCCGAGCCCGGAGATCTATCTGAACGATGTGTTCATCGACGAGCTGCACGTGCTGGGAGAGCCGGGCGTGTATCCGCGCGGGCGCTGGCAGGGGCGCTTTCATCTCGGCTTTACCGCGAACTACCTCGGCATGATCGAAGGCGCCTATGAGTGGGTGCGTCGCAGTCTCGTCGAACGCGGCCGGGGCAAGGATCCGTTCGTGCAGTTGCGCATGGGCGAGGCGAAGACGCAGTTGCACGGCGCGCAGGTGGTGTTCGAGAACGCCATCGATGCCTGGCGGGCGGGAGACGTGCAGCGCGCCGAGCTGATCTCGATGCAGGCCAAGTCGATCTGCGCGCACGCCGCCCTGGAGATGTCGCATACGCTGATCATGCTGGCCGGCTCGACAGCGCTGTTCGACGAATTTCCGCTTGCGCGTCTGATCCGGGATCTGAATACGCACATCCTGCACGTCGGACACGACAAGACCGCGCAGATCGTTGGGGCGGCCGAACTCGGCGAATCGTTCGATTCGACGCTCCAGCGCTGAGCGCGTGCGTCGATTTCGTCAATCTTGTCTTCGAGAGTTTCCATGGATTTTCAGCTCACCGATTCGCAGCGCGAACTGATCGACGCGACCGAGAAACTGTGCCGTCAATTGCTCCCGCTGGCGAAAGAGGCCCACGAGGCCGAAGCGCAAGGCGACTTCGCGCCCTTGCAGCGACTGCGTCGCCAGATGGCCGAAGCCGGGCTGCTGGCGCTGAACATGCCACAGGAGTACGGCGGCATGGGACTGCCGCTGCTCGAGACGTTGTTGCTCATCCAGACCATCCAGCGTGTGGATTCGACAATGGGCGGTCTGGCGCACCGTACGTCCACGGGCGCGATTGGCGCGGTGCTGGAGCTCGGCACGCAGGCGCAGAAGTCGCGCTTCGTCGCCGGTGTGGCGCGCGGCGAGATCGGGGTGTCGATCGGCATCACCGAGCCCGATGCCGGTTCGGCCGCCACGGCAATGAAGACGCGCGCGCGCATCGAGGGCGACGACGTGATCATCAACGGCCAGAAGATCTTCATCAGCGCGGCCCGGGGGCATCACTTCACCATGCTCTACTGCCGTTTTGGCAACACCGGGCGCGCGAGCGACATCGGCGCGATCATGGTGCCTCACGATGCGCCCGGTTTTACGTGCAGCGGCGGTACGCTGAACATGGCGGGCGAGCGGCAGTACGAGCTCTACTTCGACGACTGTCGCGTGCCCCGGGCGAATGTCCTCGCCGAGAGCCGCGCGTTCGCCAAGCTCATCAGCGTGTACAACGTCGAACGCCTGGGCAGCATCTCGCGCATGCTGGGATCGGCGCAGGCCGCTTTCGACTTCGCACTTCAGTACGTTCAGGAACGCAAGCAGTTCGGGCGCGAACTTGCCGACTTTCAGGGGCTGCAATGGATGCTGGCGGACATGAAGGTCAAGTTCGAGGCAGCGCAGTTGCTGACCTGGCGCGCCGCGGCCAACACCGCGAGCGGGCTGCCTTCGCCGCTCGAGACGTCGGTGGCCAAGGTGTACGTGGCGCAGGCGGCCAAGGAAATCTGTGACGACGCGATTCAACTGCTCGGCGGCTACGGCTACATGACGGAGTACCCCGTGGAGGGGCGCTACCGCGAAGTGCGCGGCGGTTCGATCTACGGCGGCACGCTGCAAATTCACAAGAACATGATCGCGGGCCATCTGCTCGGCCGGAAGAACAGTCAATGGGCGACGACGTCCGGGGAGTCGACCGAATGAAGGCGTCTGCCCTTGGTGATCGCGATCCGGTCATCGTCGACGTCGTGAGAACGCCCGTCGGCCGACGCGGTGGCGCCCTGCGCGAGTGGCACGCGGCCGCGCTGCTCGCCCAGGTGCTGGGTGCCGTGCTGGCGCGCACCGGCGTGCCGGCCGATGCGATCGACGACGTGGTCGCGGGCTGCGCAACCCAGGTTGGCGAACAGGCCGGTAACATTGCGCGCACCGCGCTGTTGATGGCGGATTTTCCGGTGACGGTGCCGGGGACGACTGTCCAACGTGCCTGCGGTTCATCGCAACAGGCCATTCACTTTGCCGATAACCTGATTCGCGGCGGCACCTGCGACGTGGTGATCGCCGGCGGCGTCGAACTGATGTCCAAGACGCAAGGGGGCAACGATGACCCGCGATACGGCAAGCGCTATCCCGACGCACTCGTCGAGCGCTTCTCGATGCCGTCGATGGGCATTGCGGCCGAGCGCATTGCGGCGCACTGGAAGCTCGAACGTGCCTATCTGGACGAACTGGCGTTGCGAAGCCACGTGCTGAGCGCGGCCGCGTACGACGCGGGCAGGTTCGCCCGCCAATGGGTGCCGGTCACCGGCGCCGACGGTGAGCCGCTTGCGCGAGACGAAGGGGTGCGTCGCGACACGTCGCTGGAGAAGCTCGCTTCGCTCAAGGCGTCGTTTCGCGATGACGGCCGGGTGACGGCGGGCAACGCGAGTCAGGTCTCCGACGGCGCGGCGGCCGTGCTCCTGATGACGGCGGCGAAGGCGCGCGAGTATGGCCTTCGCCCGCGCGCCGTGTTGCGAGCACAGCTGGTCGTCGGCGTGGATCCCGCGATGATGCTGACCGGCCCGATCCCGGCGACACAACAGATTCTCGCGCGCAGCGGGCTCGCGCTCGAAGACATCGACCTGTTCGAGATCAACGAAGCGTTTGCGTCGGTGCTGGGCGCGTGGCTCGCCGAGATCCGGCCCGACCTGTCGCGCGTGAACGTCAACGGCGGGGCGATTGCCATGGGACACCCGCTGGGGTCGACGGGCGCCCGCCTGATGGCCGGACTCGTCGATGAACTCGAAGCGCGCGGCGGACGTTACGGGTTGCAGTCGATGTGCTGCGGCGGAGGGCTGGGAACGGCCACGATCGTGGAGCGCGTGGAGTGATGGCGCATGGGCGCAGGCAACACTGGCAAGCACGAGGAGCGAGGCGATGACGGAAATCGACCGTTCATGGATCGGCACGACCGCGCAGGCGTTTCGGGTTGACGTCGAACGCGGCGCGATTCGTAAATTTGCCGACGCGATCGGCGACGACAACCTTTTGTACCGTGACGACGCCTTTGCCCGCCGTCACGGCTACGACGGCATTGTGGCGCCGCCGACGTTTCCGACATGCTTTCGCGCGTCGCAGGATCCCCCGTGGATCGCCACGCTCGACCGACGTCGTATCGTCGCGGGGGAGATGGGGTTTCACTATCACCGGCCCATTGTGGCCGGCATGCGGTTCGAGTGCCGTCTGCAACTGGTCGGCATCGACGACAAGGAGGGCGCACGCGGCGCGATGTCGCTGCTGCGCCAGGTGATGTCGGGGCATCTCGTGGGCGACGACGGTTTGGCGCACGAATGCGTTTTCACCGTGCGACGCACCACCGTCTATCGGTCTGCGCAGCAGGTGACGTCGAGGAGTCTGGCATGAACGGGATGCATCTGTTGCATGCGCGCGTGGGCGACACCTTTGCGCTCTCGGTGCCGGCGGTGACCACCACACAACTCGTGCGCTATGCCGGGGCCTCGGACGACTACAACCGCATTCACTACGACCAGGGGTACGCGCAGGAGGCGGGACTGGGCGGTGTGATTGCTCACGGCATGTTGACGATGGGCTTCATGGGGCGCGCGGTGTCGGACTGGGCCGGACCGTCGGCGGTCATCGTCGATATCGAGGCGCGCTTCAATGCGCCGGTGCGTCCGGGCGACGCCGTGATGGTGGTCGGCACGGTGGCCGATTGCGCGCAGGGTGACGATGGGCGGCGACGCCTGCGTTGCGACATCGTGGCACGCGTGGGCGACCGGACCGTCGCCCGCGGGGCGGCGGTGGTGGCGGCGCCTCGCGCTCAGTGAGTGAAGTCGCATCCGGTACCGTGCAATACCGATCGGCATGGCCCCAGGGTCACGGGGTCGGGCGCGTCGCGGTGCGATGCGACAGGATTGTCATGATGCTTTTCGAGGAGGCTTCCGTGAACGCCACGTTCGATGCCAGCCATTTCCGTCACGCGCTGGGTCGCTTTGCGACCGGCGTGACCATTGTCACGACGACCACGCCCGACGGCACGCCGATCGGGCTTACGGCCAACTCCTTCAATTCGGTGTCGCTCTCGCCGCCGCTCGTGCTATGGAGCATCAACAAGCGCTCCCGCAGTCTCGAGGTGTTCGAGACGTCGGGGCGATTCGCGATCAATGTATTGTGCGCGGATCAGATGCCGCTCGCGGCCCGGTTCGCATCGCCCGTGCCGGACCGCTTCGAAGGGGTGCAATGGCGCAGCGGGCGCGGGGGAATGCCCCTTTTCGACGGTTGCGTGGCGTGGTTCGAATGCAATCTGACGTTCAAGTATGAGGGCGGCGATCACTTCATCTTCGTCGGCGAAGTCGTGGATCTCCACCATTGCGACCGGGTACCGCTGCTGTACGCCGCGGGCGCCTACGGCGTGCCTACGCCGCATCCGGATCTCGCCATCGGGTGACGCGGCCCACGCTGCGCAGGGTAGCGCTATTCCCAGCGCAGCGATTCGACCTCGAGCTTCTTCTCCAGTGCGCGCACTTCCTTTTGCAACAGTTTCGCCATTTCGATGCGCCGCTCGCCCGAGAGCCGGGATTCGATGGCGGCGATGCTGATCGCCGCATACGGGGTGCCCTGCCGCGGACGAATCGCCAGCCCGATGGCCGAGACGCCCGGCAGAACGTCTTCTTCGTTGATCGCGTAACCCGCCTCGGCCGATATCGCCATGGCGTGCTCCAGTCGCGACTGGGTGGAATTGCCGAAGCTCGCGAGACGTCCGGCGTTGGTCGCCATGACCCGTGCGCGCTCGTCGGGCGGGAGCGCGATGAGCAGCGCGAGACTCCCTGCGCCCACGCCGAGCGGACGGCGTCCACCGATTTCGAGCGTACGCGTCTGAATCGGGTAGCCGCCTTCGATGAGGTCGATACAGACGGCGTCGAGTCCGCTGCGCACCATCAGGAAAACCGAGTCGCCCGACTTTTCCGCCAGTGCTTGCAATGTGGGTTGGCACAGCTCGCGCAGACTGAAGTGCGGGGAGGCGGCCAGCCCGAGTTCGTAGACCACGTGCCCGAGATGGTAGTGCCGGGTCTCGCGGTTCTGCATCAGCATGCCTTGCGCGACCAGTCCCTTGACGATGCGGTGCGCCGTTGGCCGCTCCAGCGACAGGGCGTCGGCAATATCGGACAGGCGCAGGCCTTTCATGCCGTGTGCGGCCACTTCGCGCAGCACGGTGACCGCGCGGTGGATGCTCTGGGTGCCGAGCGGCGGCGTGGCACCCGCGGGAGTCTCCGGAGGGAGGGGGGCGCTGGCGTTCGCTTTTGGCCTGCGAGCCTTCGGCGCGGTTTCGACGCTTTTTGTGGACACGGTGGAAAGTGGAGCAGAGGATTGCACGCTATCGGAGGCCGGCACAATGGGCCATCGGACAAAGGGACTTCGGATTCCCGGTCCGATTAACGTGATCGTACTATATCCACTTCCCGCCGCGTTCACCTAGGCCGAACGCAACGCCGTTTTCAGCACCTTGCCATAGTGGTTCTTAGGCAGTGCGTCGAGCGCCACATATCGCTTGGGGCGCTTGAACCGTGCGATATGCGCCAGGCAGAATGCGTCGAGAGCGGCGCTGTCGAGCGTGTCCCCCGGGGTGCAAACCACGTACGCGACCACGACTTCGCCCCACTCGGCGTCCGGCTCGCCGATCACGGCCACCTCCGCGACGCCGTCGGCGCGCAGCAGCACCTCCTCGACTTCGCGCGGATAGATGTTCGTGCCGCCCGAGATGATCACGTCCTTCGAGCGGTCCTTGAGCGTGAGGTAGCCGTCGTCGTCCAGCACACCGATATCGCCCGTCCACAGCCAGCCGTCGCGTAAGGTTTTCGCCGTCGCCTCCGGATTGCGCCAGTAGCCCTGCATCACTACGTCGCCGCGCACCACGACCTCGCCGGGCGTGCCCGCCGCGACCGGCTCGCCGTCGTCGTCGACCACGGCCACTTCCACCATGGCATGCGCGTGGCCGACCGACGCCAGACGCGACGCCCAGCGCGGATGTTCGCTCGCCGCGATAGCCTCGCGCGGGAGCACCGTGATCGTCATCGGTGACTCGCCCTGGCCGTATATCTGCACGAAGCGCGGTCCCATCACCGACAGCGCGCGCTCGATGTCCGCCGCGTACATTGGCCCGCCGCCGTAGACGAGCGTCCTGAACCCGTCCGACTTTGCCTCCGTGGCCTGCGCATGCCGCACCAGACGGTTCACCATGGTGGGCGCCGCGAAACACGAAATGTTCCCCAGTGACGCCGCCAGGGCGAACATCTCCTGCGCATCGAACCCACCGGACGCGGGAAACACGTGGCCCGCCGCCTGCATCATGAAGATCACGCTGTAGAGTCCCGCCCCATGTGACATCGGGGCCGCGTACAGGGTGCGGTCCTCGCGACCGGGTGTGTCGACGTCCGTCAGGTAGCACGCGGCCATCGACCACAGGTTTCGATGGGACAGCATCACACCCTTCGGCCGCCCGGTCGTTCCAGACGTGTAGAAGATCCACGCCATATCGTCGTTTCCGCGCGACGCGACGGCGCCAGGCCGGAGGCTGCCCGCTGAGTGCCCGCTTCCTTGACTCGCTTCGACCTGGAGCCACTCGGCGACGCGGCTGTCCTCCGGTGTCATGCGCACGACCGACGGCGACACGAATTCGGCGATGGACTGGAGATCGTCCGCCTGCGCCAGCAGAATGTCCGCCGCGGCGTCGCCGACGATGAAGGCCGCCTCGCGCGGATGCAGCTTCGCGTTGATCGGCACGGCGACGAGCCCGGCCCACCAGATCGCATACAACCACTCGAGGTACTCGGGCCGGTTGCGCATCCACAGCGCCACTCGAGCGCCGTCGGCCAGCCCCATCGAGCGCAGGCCGGCAGCCAGGCGTGCGCAGCGCCGGGCGAGCGTTGCGTAATCGTGCAGCGGCGTGTCGCCAAGATACGTCGCGATGTGATCCGGATACCGCTGCGCGGCGCGGGCGAGGGTATTGGCAATGTTCATGACGACCTCGCCACACCGGTACTGCCCGCACCGACGGCGTCGGCGGAGGCCGCGCGGCGCGTCGTCACCGTCAGGAAGACGAAGAGCAGCAGGCCGTACACGAGCACCATCACGCCGAGCGTGGTCATGCTCGCGCCGTAGCCGCCGAAGGTGTCCTTGGCCCATCCCGTCAGATAAGGCCCGACGAAGCCGCCGAGATTGCCGACCGAATTCACGAGGCCGATGCCCGCGGCCGCGGCCGCGCCCGTCAGGAACATCGGCGCCAGCGGCCAGAAGAGAATGTTCGACGCCAGAATACCGGCTGCCGCGATACAAAGGCCCAGAATGCCCACGTAGGGAGATGCGGCATTGCCGGCCATCACCAGGCCGACGGCGCCAATCGCGGCAGGCAGCAGGATGTGCCAGCGACGCTCGCCGGTCTTGTCGGAGTGGCGCGCATTCACGACCATCGCCACGCCTGCACAGATGTACGGCACCGCGCTGAGCAAGCCGGCCTGTGTGTTGTCCAGTCCGCCGATGCCCTTGAGGATCTGCGGCATCCACAGCGTGATACCGAACAGGGCCGTGATGTTGCAGAAAATCGCGAATGCCAGCAGCAGCACCTTGCCCGAGAGCAGCGTCTCCATGACGCCGTATTGACGGGCGCGCTCCTTGGCCGCCTTTTCCTGCGCGAGCGTGCGCACCAGCCATTCACGTTGCGCATCGGTGAGCCACGCGGCTTTGTCCGGCGCATTGCCCAGCACGAAGTACGCCACGACGCCCACCACCACGGCCAGGCCGCCTTCGAGCAGGAACATCCATTGCCAGCCGCGCAGTCCGGCGAACTCGTGAAACGACGTGAGGATCGCAGTGGAGAGCGGCGCGCCGATCAGCACGGCAAGGGGCAGCCCGAGAATGAAGATCGCCGTCGCGCGGGCCATGGCGCGTCCCGGAAACCACAGGCTCAGGTACAGCACGATGCCGGGAAAGAAGCCCGCCTCGGCCACGCCCAGAAGGAAGCGCATCGTGTAGAACGAGGTTTCGCCGGAAACGAAAGCGAAGCCCGCCGATACGATGCCCCACGTCACCATGATGCGCGCGATCCAGATTCGCGCGCCGACGCGATGCAGGATCAGGTTGCTCGGCACCTCGAAAACGAAGTAGCCGAGAGAGAAGATACCGGCACCGAAACCATAAACGGTGGCGGTGAATCCCAGATCGCCATTCATGTGCAACGCCGCGAAGCCGACGTTGACGCGATCGAGGAACGCCACGATATAGCAGAGAATCAGGAAGGGCAGGATGCGGCGAAAGAGTTGGCCGATCGTTTCCTGCGCGATGCGCGAGTCCAGTGCGGCGGCGTTATCGCCGTTCGCGACCGTTTGGCTCGCCTGTGTTGCGATGGTCGGGTTCAAGGGGTGTCTCCGTCATAGTTCTGTTTTGGAATGCTGACCACTACCAACTGCTTGCCACGGACTGCGTGACGCTACTGCCAAACGGCAAGAAGATACGAATGCGGCTCGCCTACCGCTTGTAGTCGTGCCCGTCCCGCTCAAGCAAACGCAACAGCGACGGCCATTCGCGATCGCCGGAGCCGCGCAGATCGTTCACCCACTGATGCGCGGTCAATTCCGCGATCTCGCGCGACGGAATCCGCAGGGCCGCGCCAGTGCTCTGCGCCAGCAGCTGCGCCCTCGCGGCTTTCTCCAGATAGAACATCTCGACGAACGCATGCCCGACCGAGCGGCCCACCGTAAGTGTGCCGTGATTGCGCAGAATCATCGCAGCACAGTCGCCCAGGTCGGCCAGCAGCCGCTCGCGCTCGTCGATGGTGAGGGCGATGCCTTCGTAGTCGTGATAACCGAGCCGGCCCACGAAGCGCATGGCATGCTGGGTGATCGGCAGCAACCCGTCTTCGAGGGCGGACAGCGCCATGCCCGCTTCGGTATGCAGATGCATCACGCAGGCGGCGTCTTCGCGCGCCGCATGAATGCAGCCGTGAATGACGAACCCCGCCGCGTTCGGTCGGTGGGGCGACTCGCCCACGACACGCCCGTCGAGATCGATCTTCACCAGATTCGACGCGGTGATTTCGTGAAACGACAGGCCGAGCGGGTTGACGAGAAAGTGATGGTCCGGGCCAGGCACGCGCGCCGACAGATGGGTGTAGATCAGGTCGTCCCACCCGTTGAATGCGCAAAGCCGGTAGGCCGCCGCAAGATCCTCGCGCACGCGCCGCTCTTCCGGCGTAATGCCCGTGTCGGCAAGCCGCTCGCCGACGGGCAGGTCAAAGGAAGAAAAAACTGTGTCAGACTTCTGCATCCCGTTCTCCGAGCCGATGCACCGTTGGCAGGGTTGCCTGCCGAATAGCTTTCGATACGGTGCTATTATTTATGAACTAAACGTTTAGTTTAGTATTTGTCCGGACACAACGAATGTCAAGTCAGTCGAATCCCGAATCTCCGGCGCCCGGTCGGCGCGGTCGCAAGCGCAGTGTCGAAGCGGAGCGCGCCGTACTCGATGCGGCTTATCGTCTGTTGCTGGAGCAGGGGCTGCACGCCACCACGATGGAAGCGATCGCCACGGCGGCAGGCGTGAGCAAGGCCACGATCTACAAGTGGTGGCCGAATCGGGCCTCGGTCATCATGACCGCGTTCCTGCGCGAAGCGGGGCAGGCACTGCCGTATCCAGAAGAGTTGCAACTCGACAGCATCTTCGCGCGTCTGCTGAAGATGGCCGAAGAATTCTGCGGACCGATGGGCACGATGATCAGCGCCCTGATCGCGGAGGGGCAGTCAGACCCGGAGATCGCACAGGCATTTCGCGACGGCTACGTCTCGGCACGACGCCAACAGGGTGTGGAAATCGTGCGCGATGCGATTGCACGTGGCCTGATCAAGCCGGGCGATCCCGACGTCGTGCTCGACATCCTTTACGCGCCGCTTTACTACCGTCTGCTCGTGGGCCACAAGCCACTCACGCGCGCGTTCGTCCGCGAACACGTCGATCTCGTAATGCAGGGGCTGCTGGGCCCCAACGGCACCGTACCCGAATTGACCCGCACACGCTCGCGGAGCGCCGGCACAGGTGTTGGGAAAACCTCGCGGGCACGAAGTCCGGCGAAAAAAACAGCTTGACGTCTCCAGCGGGGTTGCGGATAAACTAAACGAATAGTTTAGAAAATAAAGCGACCACATCATCCAATGGAGACGCGCCGTATGAACACATCCTCTGGCCGCGCGAAGCGCGATTCCCTGAACGCATTGCGCGATCGCGGGCATGCTGTGGTGGTGACCGGCGCGAGCGGCGGTATTGGGTTGGCGGTGGCGAACCGTTTGCACGACGATGGCTGGCATGTGGTGGCGACGGATCTGGACACGGCCCGGTTGAAGGACGTTTTCGGCGCGCGTGCGGGACAGGCGCGTTTGCAGCTTTCGGCGCTCGACGTGACCGACCACGGGGCGGTCGATGCATTGGCGGCGTCGCTGCGCGAGCGCGGCGTGGCGGGCCTGGTGAACGTGGCGGGTGTGCTGCAGGATGTGGTGCCCATGCTTGGCATGAACGACGACATGCAGCGGCGCGTGTGGGAAGTGAACTACTTCGGTGCCCAGCATTGTCTGCGGGTGTTTGCACCGCTCATGACGCAGCTGGGTGCCGGCGCCGTGGTGAACATCACGTCGATCAACGAACTGCGCCCGTTGCCGCTGCATGCGTATTCACCGGCGAAGGTGGCGTTGGGTGCGCTCACCCAGCTTGCGGCGGGCGAGCTGGGCGCGTCCGGCATTCGTGTGAATGCGGTCGCGCCAGGCTTCACGCTCACCCCCATCTTCGAGGACAAGCTTGCAACAGGCAAGCGCAGCGCGGCTGCGATCGAGGCCCATTCCGCACTGGGGCGGCTGGTGGGGACCGACGAAATCGCCGCGGCCGTGAGTTTCCTCATGTGCGACGAATCGAGTGCCATCACGGGCGTGAGTCTGCCGGTCGACGCGGGATGGCTCGTGAGTTCGCACTGGATGAACTTCCGCGAACTGGCCCACTCCTGAAAGTTTGGATAGGCACCCTGAAGAAACTCAAGACATTTCCGTAGAAGCCTCGAATTTCAGCACCTACGCGCGAATGATCGACGACCCTCCGACCGCCATCCAGGAAGCGCTGCATCAAACGCCATCTTTGCGGCGGCCGTCGTCGGATCGCCGTGTTGTCGGCGATCCGACGAGGTGACGCATCAAAACGCCCGACGGAAGATCTCCTCGATCTCGGCTTGCTCGGCGCGTCGCGGGTTCGTGAGGCCGCACGCGTCCTGCATGGCGTTCGCCGCCAGCGTGGGAATGTCCGATGTCTTCGCACCGAGTGCCTCGAGACCGGCCGGAATGCCGATGTCCTTCGACAGGCGCCGGATCGCGGCGATGGCCGCCTTCGCACCTTCCTCGGCGCTCAGTCCGTCGACCTTCTCGCCCATCGCCTGTGCAATGTCCCTCAGGCGCGCGGCGCTCACACTCGCATTGAACTCCTCGACGTGCGGCAGCAGCACCGCGTTGCACACGCCGTGCGGCAAGTCGTAGAAGCCCCCGAGCTGGTGCGCCATCGCGTGCACGTAACCGAGCGACGCATTGTTGAAGGCCATCCCCGCCAGGAATTGCGCATAGGCCATGTTCTCGCGCGCCGCCATGTCGTCGCCGTGCGATACGGCGCGACGCAGGTTCTGCGAAATCAGCGTTACCGCCTTGAGCGCACACGCGTCGGTAATCGGCGTGGCGGCCGTCGACACGTAGGCCTCGGTCGCGTGCGTGAGTGCGTCCATGCCCGTGGCGGCGGTCAGCCCCTGGGGCATCGCCACCATCAGGGCCGGGTCGTTGACCGACAGCAACGGGGTCACGTTCCGGTCCACGATCGCCATCTTCACGTGCCGCTTCTCGTCCGTGATGATGCAAAAGCGCGTCATCTCGCTCGCGGTGCCTGCCGTGGTGTTGATCGCGACGAGCGGCAACTGCGGCTTCTTCGATTGGTCAACGCCTTCGTAGTCCGCAATGTGCCCGCCATTGGTCGCGCACAACGCAATGCCTTTCGCGCAGTCGTGCGGCGAGCCGCCGCCGAGCGAGATGACGAAATCGCACTGATGCTCGCGCAACATCGCCAACCCGGCTTCCACGTTGCTGACCGTGGGGTTCGGCTTGGCGCCGTCGAACACCACCGACTGAATGTCCTCTCGTGCCAGCAGCCCGGCCACCTTGTCGGCGACGCCGGCCCTGGCGAGGCCCGCGTCGGTCACGATCAACGCGCGGCGGAACTGATATTGACGCAAGGCGGCAATCGCCTCGTCGAGACTGCCCACGCCCATCATGTTGACGGCGGGAATGAAGAATGTCGTGCTCATGGTCATGCTCCTGATCTGTTCTGTGAGGGGCACACCGCGCGCGCTGCCGACGGCATCGTCGCAGCCGGCCGGACGCGCCGGCGGTGTCCAGAATCAACGCTTGCAAGCACTGAGGACAGCATCGCACCCAGGGCGCGATGTGTCCTTGATCTGCTGCAAACCGGGCAAGGAATAGAGCGAACGCTCAAAAGAACCCGAGCGGGTTGACGTCGTAGCTCACCAACAGATTCTTCGTTTGCTGGTAGTGGTCGAGCATCATCTTGTGGGTCTCGCGTCCGATCCCCGACTTCTTGTAGCCACCGAACGCCGCGTGCGCGGGATAGAGGTGATAGCAATTGGTCCACACGCGCCCGGCCTGGATCGCACGCCCCATCCGGTAGGCGCGATTGATGTCGCGTGTCCAGACCCCGGCGCCGAGACCGAACTCGGTGTCGTTCGCAATCGCGAGCGCCTCCGCTTCGTCCTTGAACGTCGTCACGCCCACCACCGGCCCGAAAATCTCTTCCTGGAACACGCGCATGCGGTTCTCGCCCTTGAGCAGCGTGGGCTGGATGTAGAAGCCCGAGGCGAGCGGGCCGTCGAGCATTTCGATGCCGCCGCCGGTGAGTATCGTGGCGCCTTCCTTGCGGGCGAGGTCGAGATACGTGAGGATCTTGTCGAACTGCTGTTGCGACGCCTGCGCGCCCACCGCGGTTTCCGTGTCGAGCGGATCGCCGCGCTTGATGCGGGCCACGCGCGCCATGACCACTTCCATGAACGGCTCGTAGATCGACTCCTGCACGAGCGCGCGCGACGGGCATGTGCACACCTCGCCCTGGTTCAGGAAGCCGAGCACCAGCCCTTCCGCCGCCTTTTCGACGAATTCGGGTTCACCGCGCATGATGTCGTCGAAGAAGATGTTCGGCGACTTGCCACCCAGCTCGACCGTGCTCGGGATCAGGTTGGCGGCCGCGCGCGCGAGAATCTGTCCGCCGATCGGGGTCGAGCCCGTGAAGGCGATCTTGGCGATCCGCCGGCTTGTCGCCAACGCCTCTCCCGCCTCCTTGCCAAAGCCCTGCACAATATTGAGCACCCCAGGCGGGAGCAGATCGCCCACGAGCTCGGCAAACAGCGTGATCGAGAGCGGCGTCTGCTCCGCGGGCTTGAGCACCACGCAGTTGCCGGCAGCCAGCGCGGGCGCGAGTTTCCATGCCGCCATCAGCAACGGAAAATTCCACGGAATGATCTGACCCACGACGCCCAGCGGCTCATGGAAGTGGTATGCCGCCGTGTGGGCGTCGATCGCGGCCGCCGTGCCTTCCTGCGCACGAATGCAGCCCGCGAAGTAGCGGAAGTGATCGATGGCGAGCGGCAGGTCGGCGGCGAGCGTCTCGCGCACAGGCTTGCCGTTGTCCCACGTCTCGGCCACGGCGAAGCGCTCCAGCTGGCTCTCGAGCCGGTCGGCGATTTGCAGCAGAATGCGCGAGCGCGCCTGTACCGAGGTCTTTCCCCATTGCGGCGCGGCGGCGTGGGCCGCATCGAGGGCCAGCTCGATGTCGGCGCCGCCGGAGCGGGGAAACTCGCCGATCACCCCGCCCGTAACCGGCGACGTGTTGGTGAAATAGCGTCCTTCCACGGGCGGCACGAATTTGCCGCCAATGTAGTTCTCGTAACGCGGTTGCAGGGACAGCAGGGCACCGGGAGTGCCGGGAGGGGCGTATCGCATGTCGTGTCTCCGGATATTGTCGTGTCGGTGGCGCGGCGGCCACGCCACACCCCCAAAGCAATTCGCGGGCCACCCCGGTGCGCGCCAGGCGCCACGGGCATGGCCGGCACGCTGCCCGGTGCCGGGTGTGCCGATTCCGTGACACATCTGTGCCATGCCATGACGGGGGTGTCTCACCGTCGTGACAGGCAATCGCCCTGTGCCGGTCGATTGACATAGCGCATTGCAAACCCCCCCGGCATGCGACATGCTTCAGGGACGAATACGAGATCCGCAGATCATCCGGCAGGGGGAGACGACCAATGCCAGTCAATACCGAGTCGGCACACGCGCGCCGTGTGCTGAGCGTTGCCCAAGGGCGCCCGGCGCCGGGCGCCGCCGAGACCGACCCGAATATCGCCAGCTCGTGGCGCCGCTGCCTCGACGCGCATGCGCTCGACCCGGGCGCGCGCATGGCACCGCGCGTGCTCGCGTCGTCGGAGCTGCGCGAGCGACGCAGCGCGATGGAGCAGTTGCGTTCCGTGTCGATGCCGGTGCTCGAACGCTTGCAACGACAGTTGATGAATCCGCACCAGGCCGTGTTGCTGAGCGCGCCCGACGGCGTCATCGTCGATTCGCGGCTCCAAGACGGCACGCGCGACGACTTCCATCGCGCCGGTCTGTGGCCCGGCGCGGACTGGAGCGAATCGTGCGAAGGCACCAACGGCATCGGCACGTGCGCGGTCGAGCGCACCCCCGTCATCATCTGCCAGCAGGATCATTTCCGGGCGTTGCATACGCCGCTTACCTGCACGGCAAGTCCCGTCTTCGCGCCACACGGCGATCTGCTCGCGGTGATCGATGTGTCTTCGACGCGCGCCGACCTCACGCGCCAGAGCCAGTTTCACACGCTTGCCCTCGTCAACCTGTCCGCCAAGGTTGTGGAGAGCGAGTATTTCTTCCAGCACTATCGCGACGAATGGCTCCTGCAACTCCAGGAGCAGGCCGATCATCTCGGCGGTTTCGCGCAGGCGCTGGTCGCGTTCGACGACGCCGGGCGGGTGCTCGCCGTCAACCAGAGCGCGCTGAACCGGCTCGGCACGACGCGCGAGGGCATCGTCGGCACACGCGTGGACCGGTGGTTCGCGCAGCCGCTCGACGCGCTGTTCGCGCAGGCGCATCCGACGCCCGGCGCCTGCTGGCCCATTCGGACACATACCGGGGAAGCGCTGCTCGCGATGGTGCGCGCGCCGCTGCGCTCGGTGCGTGCGCCACGCGCGTCACCCGGTACGGCGACGACGCTGCACGGCGAGCGCGTCAAGCCATTCGCTGATGCCACGCTCGCACAGGCGTTCTCGCGCGCCTGCCGCGTTTTCGCCCACGACGTCCCCGTGCTCATCCGTGGCGAGACCGGGAGCGGCAAGGAAGTGTTCGCGCGCGCGGTGCACGCCGCCAGTGCGCGGGCCAGCGGCCCGTTCGTGGCATTGAACTGCGCGGCCATCCCCGAATCGCTGATCGAGAGTGAGTTGTTCGGCTATGTCGGCGGCAGCTTCACCGGCGCGCGCAAGGAAGGGATGAACGGCAAGCTGTGGCAGGCCAACGGCGGTACGTTGTTTCTCGACGAGATCGGCGACATGCCGTTTGCGATGCAAACACGCCTGCTGCGTGTGCTGGAGGAGCGCATGGTGTCGCCGCTTGGGGGCGGCGAGCCCGTGGCGCTCGACATTCGCGTGCTCAGCGCGACGCATCGTGACCTGTCCGAGCGGATTGCCGCGCGGGAGTTTCGCGAGGACCTGTTCTATCGTCTGAGCGGTCTCGAGGTCAGCGTACCGCCGCTGCGAGAGCGCGAAGACAAGCGTGACCTGATCTTCCAGCTACTCTCGCAAACGGACGCGCACGGCCGCATCGCGCTCACGGACGAAGCGCAGGAGCGCCTGTGCGCTTATGCGTGGCCTGGCAACGTGCGTCAGATGCGCAGCGTCATTCGCACGCTCGTCGCGCTCAGCGAGCAGGATGTGATCACGGTGGATGACTTGCCGCAGGCGTTGCGCGAAGCGCGCGGCTCGATGCCGACCGGCGCCGGGCCGGAGGTGCCGACGGAGGCGCCGCTGGAAGCCGCGGAGCGTCAGGCGCTGCGCGCCACGCTCGACGCCTGCCAGGGTCAGGTCAGCGCCGCGGCGCGCAAGCTCGGCGTGAGCCGCAACACGCTGTACCGCAAGCTCCGGCGCTTCGGCCTGTTGCGGGGGTAAACGCTCCGGATCGTCGCGACGGGTGACGATCCGGTGCAGACTTACTTCGACGGGATCGGTGTTGCGCGATCCACCGGCACGGCGGTCACGCTGTTCTGCGGCGAGCCGTCGATGAGCTTGTCGGAGTAGGTGAGGTAGACCAGCGTATTGCGCGCCCTGTCGACCATGCGCACGATGCGCAGTCGCTTGAACAGCGGCGACATGCCCTCGGAGAAGACCTCCTCTTCCTTCGGCAATGGGCCGGTGAACGAGATCGGCCCCACCGGGCGGCAGGCAATCGACGCTTCCGCCCTGTCCTCCGCGAGGCCGACCATGCCTTTCAGGCCGCCCGTCTTCGCGCGCGAGACGTAGCAGGTGACGCCTCGGACCTTCGGATCGTCGTAGGCGTCCACGACGATCTTGTGATCCGGTCCCAGGAACTTGAATGCGGTGCTGACGTCGCCGATGCGCTCGGCATGCGCCCAACCCGCGGTGATCATCAATGTCAGTGCGACGGCTGTCTTCTTGAGCATGTCCTGTCTCCGGCAGCGGGAGCAGGCGTGTGTCGCCTGCCAAATCCGTGCCCGTGCGTGCCGGATTCTACTCGCGTCCCATGTTCGACGTGCGAAGCCATTGTGTGAAGGGCGTCGGGTCCATATCCGAGGTGATGTACAACTGGCGCCGTGCCGCGTCGTACATGGCGCCGAGTCTGGCGAGTTCGTCTTTCGCGCCATAGGTGTCGCCGCTCAGGTAGCGCCGCGTCGGCCGGGCGTCGGGCGGCATCGCCATGTTACGCAGGAGCGCGTCGTCCGCACGCGGTGTGGTGCGCGCCAGATCGAGCAACCCGATGAAGCCGCTCTGCCGGGTGCTGTCCGCGGGCGTGATGAGCGATATCGATTCTCTGGCGCGGGTGAGCGCGACGTAGAACAGGTTCTTCTCGCTCTCCAGCGGCGCGAACGGGTTCGGGAACTCATTGCGTTCGAGATAGGGCATGACGACGTGATCGAATTCCCGGCCCTTGACGTTGGCGACGGTGTCGATGCTGATGCGCGCCTGAGTGCGGCCCTGACGCGCGCCGGCCAGGCGCGCCATCATCGCCTCGAAATAGGCGGCGAGCGGGGTGTCGTCCTGGGGCAGCGTCGAGGCGAAGGCGCGCAGCGACCGCTCGACGAGGTCGACGTCGTAGGGCCGGGCGTACAGGCGTGTGGCGACCGACTGGAAGTCGACGCGTTGACGGATGCGTCGGAACGCTTCGCGGGCGGTGAGGGTGGCGGCGTCGGCGCGCAGCTCGCGAATCAGGCGTCCGATGTTGGCCGCCGGCGTCTGCTGCGGTGCGCCCAGCAGATACGACGTATAGATCTGTTCGAGCAGTTCGGGGTGTTTTGCCGTCAACTGGTACTGATCGCGCGTGAGACGGATGTTCGCGAAGATGCCGAGCACCGCGGCGACCGACATGCGCTCGCGTTCGTCGATGGTCTCGTGCGCGCGCAGCGTCAGCGCGAATACCGCGCGAACGAAGCGGATCTCCTCGCGGAACTGGAATCCTTCCTTGTTCGGCGATTCGAACGGCATGTCCGCTTGCCACAAGGCCTGCTCGATGGCCGCGCCCTGATGCCAGTCTCGCAACAGCACGGCGCACGTGGCGCGCCGGTCGCTGTCACCCAGCCATTCGCGAAGGTCGGCAAGCACCGCCCGGGCGGTCGCGTCTGCGTCGCTGCCGGTCGTGATGACCGCGACGGGCGTGTGGCGTCGCACGAACGATTCGACGGCCTTGCGTTTGAAGGCGCCCACCGGGTAGGCGATGTGCGGTCCGTGACGGAACGTGCGCGTGAGCGGGTAGGTCGCGGTGCCGGAGAAGTCCGCGTGAAAGCGCTCGCCCATATAGGCGTCGCTCGCCCCCATGGCGCCGTGAATCACCTGATCGCGATCGCCCACGCCGACGAAGCGGCAGTTCAGGGTGCGCAGCAAATGGCGCAGCACACGATACGAGGCTTCGTTGAAATCATGCTGCTCGTCGCACACGATCAGTCGGCATGCGGCAAAGTAATGCGGCGCCACGCTGTCGCTGTCGATCAGTCGGGCCAGATCGTATGTGGCGTCGAAACGGTCGCGGAAAAGCGGTTCGTCGCGAGAGCCTAGACGCTCGCGCTCATAGGCTTGCGTGACGGCGTATTGCGCTCGTGTGACGTCGAGCTGGAAAAGACGCTCGTCGAGCAACTCCTCGTCCACGTCGTCGAACAGTGCGCCGCCGGCCTTGAGCTTGCGCATGGCCTCGAGGCACAGCGCCACGTTGATGTGGTTGTCGTCGAAGGCGCCGGCCGGATGGCGGTGCCCCAGTTCGTCGCGCAGCGTCTGCATCGCGTCGGCGAGGTAGCCGGTGAGGAAGCTGTCGCGTTGCACCCGGCGGGCGCGGTCGTTGGCGCAGGGCAGGGCGTCGAGCACGTCGTGGCTGTAATCGTCGAACGTCGACACGCGCACGCGCTTGCACAACTCCGGGTGGATGCCGCTGCGCTGCAACCGCGCGCGCAGCACGTCGGCCGCCGTGGTCGTGAAGGTGAGCGCGAGGATCTGCTCGGGCGGCGTGCCACCGGCGATGGCCTCGCCGATGCGTGCGACGAGCGTGGTCGTCTTGCCCGTGCCCGCATTGGCCATGGCGATGCAGATCCGCTCGCCGGCCAGCGCGATGGCGATCTGCTCGTCGGTCAGCGCCGGGCCGTTGGGCACGAATCGCGGCACGCGAGCGGGAGATGTCGTGTCGCTCATGACGTCAACCTTTGTTTGCTGAGGGCGGAGCGGCGGACACCGTGTTGCGCGTCTGCCGGATGTGGCACGGATTTTACCTGCGTTGCCTGGCGCGCCGCCGGTACCGTCGCGACAATGGAGGCGGAACGAGGACTGGCGAGAGGGGAAGTCGCCAGGGCGACGCCCGGAGGGCGCTTCGCGTGTGCGTCGGGCGCCGTCCCCGCGCGCCAGTTGCCGACCGACGTCAAATACGATATAGTCACGCCTCTTCGCGCGGGGGGTATAGCTCAGCTGGGAGAGCGCTTGCATGGCATGCAAGAGGTCAGCGGTTCGATCCCGCTTACCTCCACCAAACGAATGACGGTTTTCCGTCCCCTTCGTCTAGAGGCCTAGGACATCACCCTTTCACGGTGAGTACAGGGGTTCGAATCCCCTAGGGGACGCCATCTATCGGCAGCGGTGTGACTTTGGCACATCGATGCCGGCCGGCGTCGGATTCGGCAAAACGAAAAAGCCGGATGTCTTCACGACATCCGGCTTTTTTGCGTTCGGCGCCTTCGGAAGCGCGGCTTACCGATAGCCGTCCGGGTTCTGCATCTGCCAGCGCCAATGGTCGGCGCACATGCGATCGATGCCGTACTCGGCTTCCCATCCCAGCAGGGTGCGGGCCAGATCGGTCGCCGCATAGCAACTCTCGATGTCGCCCGGGCGGCGCTCGGTCACCTTGAACGGCACCGGGCGTCCGCTGGCCGCTTCGAATGCCTTGATCACCTCCAGCACGGAATAGCCGCGCCCGGTGCCGAGGTTGACCGTGAAGCCCCGGTTGAGCCGCTGGAGCGATGCCAGCGCGGCCAGGTGACCGCGGGCGAGATCGACCACGTGGATGTAGTCGCGGATGCCCGTGCCGTCCGGTGTGTTCCAGTTGCCGCCGAACACGTTCACCGCGGGGCGTTTGCCGATCGCTACCTGCGCGACGAACGGCATCAGGTTGCTCGGCACGCCCACGGGGTCTTCGCCGATGCGTCCGCTCTCGTGCGCGCCCACCGGATTGAAATAACGCAGCAACGCGATACGCCAGGCCGGGTCGGCCGTCGCGACGTCGTTGAGGATGGTCTCCGCCATGAGCTTCGTCTGCCCGTACGGGTTCGTTGCCGATAGCGGGAACGACTCGTCGATCGGAACGGACGCGGGGTTGCCGTAGACCGTGGCCGACGAGCTGAAGACGAGATCCTTGACGTTGAAGTCCCGCATCGTCTCGACCAGCGCCAGCAGGCTGTCGAGGTTGTTGCGGTAGTACTCGACGGGCTTTTCCACCGATTCGCCCACCGCTTTGAGGGCCGCGAAGTGAATCGCGCCGGTGAAGCGGAAGCGCGCGAACAGGTCGGCTAGCAACGGCTTCGAGCAGGCGTCTCCCTCGATGAAAACAGGCGCGCGTCCGGCGAGTTCGCCGACGCGGACCACCGACTCGCGGTGGCTGTTGACCAGATTGTCGACGATGACGACGTCATAGCCGTGCGAGAGCAGTTCGACGCACGTATGCGAGCCGATGTAGCCTGCGCCGCCCGTGACGAGAATGGTTCCGGAATTGTTCATGTGTTGCGTTCCAGGCACGATGTGCGTTGCCTATTCGACGGTGACGGATTTTGCCAGATTGCGCGGTTTGTCCACATCCGTGCCCCTCGCGCACGCGGTGTGATAGGCCAGCAGTTGCAGCGGCACCACGTGAAGCACCGGCGAGAGTTTGCCATAGTGCTCCGGCATGCGAATGACACGAATGCCCTGCGCGCTGCTCATTTTCATGTCGTCGTCGGCCAGCACGAAAAGTTCGCCACCGCGCGCGCGCACTTCCTGCATGTTGGATTTCAGCTTCTCGACGAGCACGTCGTTCGGCGCGACGGTAACGACCGGCATCTGCTCGCTCACAAGGGCAAGGGGGCCGTGCTTGAGCTCTCCCGCAGGATACGCCTCTGCGTGGATATACGAAATTTCCTTGAGCTTGAGCGCGCCCTCGAGGGCAATCGGATAATGCAGTCCGCGCCCCAGGAACAGGGCGCTCGGCACGCTGGCGAACTTCAGCGACCAGTCGATCAGTTGCGGCTCCAGCGCGAGCACGCTCGCGACCGCCGCCGGCAAGTGGCGCAGCTGCGTGAGGTAGTCCGCCGCGCCGTCGGCGTCGATACGACCGCGTTCCACGCCGAGCGTGACCGCCAGCGTGAATAGCGCGACGAGCTGGGTGGTGAAGGCCTTGGTCGATGCCACGCCGATCTCCGCCCCCGCGCGGGTGATGAACGACATCGCCGTCTGACGCACGAGCGCGCTGGTGGCGACATTGCAAATCGCCAGCGTGTGTTCGTGACCGAGATGCTGGGCGTGCCTGAGCGCGGCCAGCGTGTCGGCGGTCTCGCCCGATTGCGAGATGGTCACCACGAGCGCTTGCGGATTGGGTACGGATTCGCGATAGCGGTATTCGCTGGCGATCTCGACCTGCGTGGGAATGCCGGCAAGCGACTCCAGCCAGTACTTCGCCGTCAGCCCGGCGTAGTAGCTGGTGCCGCACGCGAGGATCAGGACGCTGTCCGCGCGACCGAGCGCCTCCGCGGCAGCCTCGCCGAACAGGGCCGGCGAGAACGCGGCGATGCCGGAGATCGTGTCGGCGATCGCGCGAGGTTGCTCGAAGATCTCCTTTTGCATGTAGTGCTGGTAAGGCCCGAGCTCGACTTCCGCCTGATAGGCGGCCATGGTGCGCACCGGGCGCGTCGCCTCGACGCCACGACTGTCGAGGATCGTCACCGTGTCGGGGGTAAGCAACGCCACGTCGCCCTCCTCGAGATAGGTGAAGCGATCGCAGCGCCCGGCAAGCGCAAGCGCATCGGACGCCAGGAAATGGCCGTCCGGCGCGAAGCCGATCACGAGCGGCGATCCCTGCCGGGCGCACACCAGGCGTCCGGGTGCGTCGTCGCTGACGACGGCAATCGCAAACGCGCCATGAAGTTGCGCAATGGCCGCTCGCACCGCCTGCACGAGATCACCGCGCCCGCCGCCATGCAGATGGGCATCGACCAGATGCGCGATGACTTCGGTATCGGTCTGGCTGGCAAACTCGTAACCCTTGGCGCGCAGCGCGTCGCGCAGGACTTCATGGTTCTCGATGATGCCGTTGTGCACCAGCCCGACGCGGTCGCGCGAGAAGATCGGGTGCGCGTTTTCGGTGGCCGGCGCGCCATGGGTCGCCCAACGGGTATGCGCGATGCCGAGCGGCGCGGCCAGGGCCGCCTCGGCCGCCTGCGCCCGCAGTTCGGCAACGCGCGCCACGCTGCGCACGCGGGTGAGCTTCTGTTGCGCATCCAGCACGGCGACTCCGCACGAGTCGTAACCGCGGTATTCGAGACGCCGCAGTCCTTCCACCAGCACCGGCACCACGTCGCTGCGCGCAACGCCGCCTACGATTCCACACATGACTTTCCCCTAAAGGCAATTGACGGGTGGCACCCCATGCGCCGTTTCGGCGAACGATGGCGCGTGCCTGCCCTGATTGATATTCCGCTCATGGATGTCCGGCATTTCGGTCGCGGTGAGCCGGTGTCGCTTACCTGCCTGTCCTGTTGCCTCGCGACCTGTTGGCGCCTCGCTGGTGGCCCGGCCGGGTCTCAATCCAGCGCGGACGCCGGATTGACCTGCATCAGATGGCCGTCGCCGACGTACGGCACGAGTCCGTCGGCACGGATGCGGTTGACGGTCTGTCGGGCACATGCGACGTCGTCCGGCGGGCAATAGTCGATCGCGATGACGGGAAGCCCGTAGTTCTCGCGAATCTCGCGGGCGCGGGCGAGCAGCCATTCGCGATCCTTGTCGGACACGGCCACGTAGCGGCGCTGCGCCTCGTCCCAACCGCGATAAAGCGACTCGAAGGCCACCGCCGAGACGTCGTCATGCACTTCGGGCATCAACTCGAATCCCCGGTTCATGATGACCTCGGCGCGCGGAAAGCGACGATGAATGCGTTTGATGACGGCGACCAGACCGGCTCGCTGCCGCGCGCGCTCGGCGTCGGTCCTGCTCACGAGCTGGTACGAGTCGAGCGTGTCGAGGAAAAAACCGCGGTAGCCGTTGGCCCATAGCGGCGCGATAACCTTGTCGACGAAGAACTGCGGCCATCCCGGCGCGGACTGGTCGATGACTTCGGACTTCCATTCGCCGTTGCGGCCGATGCGCCAGGCTTTGGGCATGGCCTTGTAGTAGTCGCGCGAGGGCAGCACTTCGCCCACGCTGACATACGCGATCCAGCGCATGCCCTTCGGTTCCGCGCCGGAAGCTTCCGCGACCTTCGGGACGAAGCCGTTGTCCGGCTCCACCACCGCCTGATCATATCCGGCGAATGCGCTGGGATCGATCGTCTCGCCGTAATAGAACGCGATGCGCCCGGGCGAGGGCGCCTGTGCCGACGCCGCATTGAGAAAACAGCCGGCGAACAGGCCCGCCATGCCGCGGGCGAGTCGCATCAGTGCTCGGCTGCGCCGCGCGGGCGGCCGCTGTATCGTCTTGTCGGACATATCGACGTCAGGCCAAATCGTCAGTGCTGGTTCTGCAGCATGTAGGTTTCGTATTCCAGCGCGTCGAGGCGCCGGTCGAGCAGTTGCATCGCGACGATGACGACCACCGCCAGCGCGAGCGCAAATCCGTATCCGTAGGTGTTTGGGCCCAGCATCAGCGTACCCCATGTGAACACGCCGTTGGCGACGACCATCGCGAACGTGAGCGCCAACACCGTCAGGCGCCGGTCGAGATAGAAGAAGATGTTCAGAATGCCCAGGAAGAGCACCTGCAAGCTCGCGGAAATCACGTCGATGTGCAGCAACGGCAGGTACAGCACGGAAATGCCGATCAGCCGCAGCAGATGGTCGCCGAACGCGAAGATCAGCAGCGTCACCACGGCCTGGATCTTCAGGATTTCATATAGACCGGTGCGCACGGAGCGCACCATCATGTCGCGCGACTCTTCGATGTACTTGAGCGTGCCGCCGGTGCGCACCGCGTTGTAGAACTGGTCGTAATACTCCACGAAGTCGGTCTCGATGCGCAGCAGGAACACCGCCATGCCGGGAATCACGCAGAGGTACGAGATGAACACCGGGAGATCGTAAATCACCGACGCGCGCAGCGGTCCGATCACGTCCTGCCCGGTCACCGGGTAGAACCAGAACATGAACTTGTCGAGCCAGATGCCCAGGTTGAAGAGCAACCCGACGAACATCAGCGACGGATAGGAGAAACGGCGATCGAACACCTGCCAGAGCAGGTACTCGTCGGTGCGGTAGTTGCGGTGAATCAGGCACCCCATGCCGAGCAGCAGGATCAGGTGGCCGATGACGAAGCCGCCGAGCAGGCCTTCGAGTCCATGACGATTGAGCAGCACGGCGCTCACCACCGTGACGCCGTATCCGACGAAGAAGATCGCCAGAATGGCGCGGTACTGCTTCACGCTGGTGAGAAACAGTACGCCGATCCAGATGTTGCTCACGATCACGAAGCCCGCGAGCATCAACAGGCGATAGCCCGTCGACTGGTCGCGGAACGCGGTGAGCGCGAGGATCAGACCGATGAGCCCGGTGCCGACGGTCGTGACGAGCGAGACCGCGTTGTAGTTCGGGAGCACCAGATCGGGACGCCGCTCGAACAGGCGGTCGCTCAGGAATCGCGTGAAGGAGAGTTGCAGCACACCGGTGACGACCAGGCTGAACGCGATCAGGTAAGTGACCGACACCTGGAACTGCACGATCAGACCGGGCGGCTGAACGACCGCCAGGCTCATCATGCCGATGAGCAGGATGCCGAGAATCGACAGAATCAGCGGGCCGGCGCTGATGACGCCGGCGTAGCCATAAGCCGCAAGCGTGCTCGTCAGCGTGTCGCGCCGCAGGATCTTGCGCAGTTCGAAGCCAATGCCGGCCATCAGACCCCTCCCGCTGCCGTGGCGCGTTCCGAGCGCGCGAGCAGCATCTCGTACAGATGACGATAGGCGTCCTGCATCTGTCCCAGTGTGTAATAACGTTCCACGCGCGCGATCGCGGCGCGTTGCGCGGCGTGCCAGGTCCGCGGTTCGAGCAGGTCCACCACGGCCTGGGCGAAGTGTTCGGGGTTCGCGATCTGCACGACCTTGCCGGCCGCGCCGAGCGCCCGGTCCTCGTCGCCCAGCCCCTCGACCAGTTGGCGGCACGATCCGACGTCGGTCGTGACGACCGGCACACCGGCCGCGTAGGCTTCGAGCACCACCAGCGGCAGCGCTTCGGAAATGGACGACAACGCGACGACGCCCACCTGCGGCAGGATGTCGGCGACGTTCTGGAAGCCCAGGAACCGCAGGTTGTCTTCCATGCCGAGGCTCGCGGCGATGTCGCGACATTCCTGCGCGTAGGCCGGATCTTCCTCCTCCGGACCGACGATCCAGCCTTGCAGGCCGGGCATCTGGCGGCTGGCGATGAAGATCGCGCGAATGAAGGTCTTGATGTCCTTGATGGGGACGACGCGACCGATCAGCGCCACGACGGGCGGGATTTCGGCGGGGCGTCGTGCGCGCAGCGGCGCGAACTTTTCCACCGGAATGCCGTTCGGGGTATTGCGTGTCTTGTGCTCGGGAGCGCCGTCGGCGATCTGGCGCAGACGATTGCCCTCGAACAGCGCGGTGATCTCGTCGGCGGCTTCGTAACAGACGCGCCCCAGTGCCTCGAAGAAGCGCACCCACAAATCCTGGAAATAGCCAACGCGCGAAATGTCGCGCTCGAAAAGACCACGGTTGTCGCGAATCCATTGCCCCTGGAGCAGGTCGATCTTGCGCTCCTTGGTGTAGATGCCGTGCTCGGAGACGAGCAGGGGGCGCTGGTGCTTGAAGCGCAGCAGCGCGCCGAGAAAGCCCGCATAGCCCGTGGACACGGTGTGATATACCCGGGCAGGAACCAGCTGGTCGCAAATGCGTGCGAGCTGCCAGAGCGGCTTGTGCATGATCCGCACGGTCCAGAAGTAGTCGGTAAACGAGGGGTCCAGACAGTACTTCTTGTAGCGCTCGGAAATGACGTCCCAGGATCGGCGGCTGTGCAGGAAGTTGGCCTCGCTGATCTGGCCGTCGTCGCCCATCATGGGGATCACGTCGTGAATCAGCTTGCCGATGCCCTGCAGGTCGTTGCGCTGGCGCAGCATGTCGTGCATCTTCTCCATCTGCGCGAACGCCTGCGCATCGCCTTCGACGGCACGCACCGGGGGCGGCGCATCGAACTCGTAGAGATAGTGCTCTTCGAAGTGCACGATGTTGTCATGCAGCTTGTAGACCTTGTCGCCGTAGTCTTCCCGGCGGCTGCCGATGAACACGACGGCAAACGTCAGGTCGGGGAACGCGCGGATCATCTGATCCACCCATGACGACACGCCTCCGCGAACATACGGGAAGGTGCCCTCCAGAAGCAACGCGATGTCTGCCGGCCGGGCGAGACGTTCGGATGTACGCATTAGCGGGTCCAGAAACGCATGACGGGATTGAGCGTCGGTGTGGACGTACCACTCCCGAGGCTGGCGAGCATGGGCCCGACCCGTCCGTATTGATGTTTGAGGAAGGCGACTTCGGCAAGCCAGGGCACGAGCCGGTCGGCGGGGAAGTGATGCGCTTCCGCGCGCTCCAGGCATGCCTGAGCCTCGTCCGGATCGCGGCGAAGCAGCGCGCAGCGGCCCAGGAGATACCACATGGCGGCGTCGCTCTCGCGATGCGCGAGCGCTTCGCGGGCATACTTCTCGACCTGCCCCAACGTGAATCGGTAGACCTCGCCGCGCACGAGATTCTGATAGATCAGCTCCCAGTACAGCTCGGCCAGGCGGTGACTTCCCTCCGCGCGCTCGTCGTCGTTGGCGGCGCGCTCCCGCTGCGAGCGCGCATCGAAAATGCGCTGCATGATCTGCTTTTCCACGCCGTCGACGATGCCGTAGGCGAGCAGGCGGATTTCCTCCACCGGGTCGGACAACAGATCGCGCATGATCTCGCCGGTCGCCCGCGACGGCAGCGCCTGCACCGACACCAATGCCGCCACGCGATCCTCGTTCGTGCCGCGCACGTTGCGCAGACGGGCGCGCAGGCGCGCCCCGGCGCCGTGCGTGACCTGCGAGACGAGGTACGTCACGAACTCTGGCCGGTCCACGGCGCCCGAGCGGGCCAGCTCTCGCGGCGGGGGGAACACGAAGCCGATCGTCATGATGCCCAGGAACAGCACCAGACCACCCACGGGAATGAACAGACAGACGGCGAAGCTGTGCCAGAACGCGCCGTTTCGCCCGTGATAATGCTCGGGCAGCGCCGCACGCACGAACGTTGCGGTCAGCCCGGCGCTGAGCGTCTGCCACGCGAAGAAGAGCAGCAGCGGATCGATCGCGCCGACCGGCGCGAACAGGGTGCGGATCGCCAGCGCCTGTGCGAGCAGGGCCACGATCCCGATCACAGCCACCAGCAGTTTCTTAAGCATGATCTTGGCAGCGCTCCAGCAGCTTTTTCAGTCCTTCGCCCGGCGCGCGTTCGTCGACGCTCGCCGTATGCACCGCGATGTGCCCCGTCTGGAAATCGAGCCCGTACTGCTGGCGCAGCCCGTTCTCGATGCGCAACAGGTAGCCGTCGATGCCGCTGTCGTCGGTAATCGGCATGAGCGAGATGGCAATCTGATGGCGCGGCGTCGACTGGATCCATTGCGCGTCGAGCGCGCGACGTGAGCGCACCGTCTGCTCGAACAGCGAGTCGCCGCTGGCGCCGCGGGGGAACACCAGCGCGACGAGCGACGATTGAATACCGCTCTCGCGCTTGGCGCGTGCCAGGCGCCCGAGCTCCAACGCGAAGTCGTAGGGCGCGGCCGGGACTTCGTCGCGCACACTGGCCACCGGGGCCTGCTGGGCCACGCCGTCGGCGTAGTACGACAGCAGAACGAGCAGCAATTGCAGATTGTCGTGATTGAGCGCGAGGAACGACATGCTGCGCACGATCAACATGCCATTGATCTCGCCGTTGCCGTCGGTCAACGGCGCACACACCACGTAGGCGCTGTCTTCGCCCACGGTCGTGTCTTCGCGCACGTGCGCGAGGCGACCTTCGCGCAGGCAGGTCTGCACGAGCGGATCGCTCTCGTCGGGCGCGAAGGCTTCGCCCACGCTGGCCACGGCCGCCGTGTCGAGACGGTTGCGGTGCACGGGGAAGAGCGACGCCGTTTCGATCTGGCAGGTGAGCGCCGCGAACTCGAGCATCGGCTGCGCATTGGGCAGCGGTGTGTCCTTGCCCGGCGCGTCCTCGGTGAGCGTGAGCTCGCGCAGTCGGGTGATGGCGTCGCGCATGGTGCTCGGCTTGGTGAGCAAGTCACGTTCGAGCCGTTCATGCGACACGCGCAGCAGGTAGTGATTGCTGGTCAGCGCGAGGAGACGATCGTTCAGGTACGTGTTGATGCCGCGCGCGCGCGTTGCCCGATTGCCCCAGATGTCGCAGAAGTGTCCGCCAACGACGATCATCGTGAAGCCGCCGGTGAAGAACATCGTCGGGAAGGGCTGGCCGTGCTGCCCATACAGGCCGTACCAGGCGGCCGCGAGCACGAGGCCCGCCACCACGCCGAGCAGTGCGCCGTATCGCAACGCCATGACGAGGGCGACGAGCCACATCCACGGAAAGCCCAGCTCGATGAGCAGCGGATCCTGGGGATGCAGCAGCCAGGCGATGGCCACGGCCAGCGCCATGCCCGTGATGACCTCGAACACCATCACGGGGCGTGTCGCCGCCGGCGCGAGCAGGCGGCCATAGGTGCTCACATTCCCGAACGGCTCCGAGCGCCGCACCTGCCCGGCAACCCTGGGCTTCGCGTCGACGGAAGCGTCCTGTTGATTGGCGGTATTCACGATGATTCCGTTACTGTTGCGCCAGCGGTGCCAGCAGATTGCGAATCAATGTCTGGCCCACGCCGGCGAGGCTCGAACGGCTCCAGCCGCTGCGGCTGCCCGTGGCGCTCCAGACCGTGTTGCCGTTGGACACGTCGATGACATCGAACGTCACGCCCGCGACCGGCTCGCCGTCGACGCCGACCTTGTAGCGCCATTCCGTTACCGCGCCCGAGAGCGCGTACTTGGCGCCGATCTTGCGCGCCCATGCGAGTGCGCGCACGCGGGTCTGGGCGTTGTTGCCGCCGATCAGCGAGTCGCCGCCGTCGGGGTCGCCCACATAGCGGTGCAGGTCGGTAAAGCCGTTCTGCACCAGGATGCTCTGGGCGATGCTCTCCGCGCGCTGCCCGGCATCAGGCGTTTCGGTCGTGTTGGCGATGGGCAGAATCACCCAGCTCGCCGTCTTCGGCAGCTTCGGTGCGTCGCCGACGTTCATCGTCGAACAACCGGCCATCAACACGGCGAGGACGGCGACGCCGAAAAAGCGCTGCCACTTCTTGAATGCGTTGGTCTTCATGGTACGGCTCTCCCTTGCGGATGCGAAATATCAGTAGAACAGTCGGTAGGCGACACCGACCTGCGTGGTGGCAACACCAGTGCCGTTGGTGATGTCGTGCGAGTAGTAAATGCGTGCGTGGTCGTTGCCGATGACCGACCCGGCGATGCCCAGGTTGACCTGGGGCCCCCAGCCCTGCTGGCTGTCGTGAATGTAGCCGGCGTCCAGATACGGCCGCCAGGCGCGACGGTAGGTGTTCTGGTAGTCCTGGCCGAATCCGGCCATCACGCCGTATTGCGTGGTCGTGATCGGCATGAACTCGGACGCCAGGGGTACCGTGCCGGTCGGCAGCAGGACGGCGAGCGAATTGACGGTGTTGTTGCTCGGCGTATAGATGCCGCGCTCGGCCACGAGGCGGATGTTCAGGTCGGGGTAATCGATGCGCAGCTTGTATCCCAGTTCACCGCCGAAGCGCCAGCCGCGGCCGAGGTAGGTGCGGTCCTGAGCGTGAAAGCGATCGTATTCCGCGTTGGCCTGACCATACCACCGCCCGTCGCCCGCCCACAGCATCTGCATGCTGCCGAAATCGCGGGTGGCCGCGACCTGTGTGTTGGGCGCAATGTCGGTGAACTGGTTGTAGCCGACCTGGAACGTGGTCGTGAGCGGCGAGTTGCGGTTGAACGCGGCCGACACGAGCCCCGTGAAGAAGCTGTTGAGTTCGGTGCGATGGCCGAGCGTGAACGCCAGATCCCGATCGACCGTGCGATCGCGCACGGTGAAGTTGAATATCCGGTCGTGCGCGGGCACCCAGGCCAGCTGCGAGGTATCGACGGTTCGCTGGTTGCGCTGAATGGCCTCGAGCGTCACGCCGATCCGGCTCGTGAGGTTGAGGCTGCCGATCAGCGAACTCTCGAGGTAGCTCAGCGGCGCCTGACGGGAATAGAAGAGATCGAAGCCGGCGTTGGAACGGTCGCGCAGGATCGTGTCGGTAAACGTCGTGTGAACGGCGTCGTTGTTCGGGGCGCCGTCGGCGGCGCGCCAGGCGAGCGTTTGCGCCTGCGGTGCGCGGCCGAGCCGCTCGTTGGCCTCGATTTCGTTCTCGATGGGCATGCGGCCCTGACGGCGATCGAGCAATTGCGCCATCTTGTCGCGATCGTTGTTCTCCAGCGCGAGCGCGATCTCGGCATCGGCCGGGCGCAGGAGCCGGTTCGTATACTCGCGCGCCAGCCATGCGCGCGCGAGATCGAAATCCTCGCCGGAGAGTGCCCAGGCGAGCCCGACGTCGCGCGTGGTCGCGCTGATGACGGCCTGACGCGACATCAACGACGGATCGCGCTGCCCGGGGTTGTCGGTCGCGGGCTTGAGCGGGGCCAGCTCGGCCGAGTCGCCGAGCAGCGAGTCGGCGACCTTGGCGCTGTCGGCGGAGCGTCGATCCTCGCGCAGGAGGTTGACGAGCAACTGACGCGACGTGTCCGCGTTCGAGAACACCTGCGCCAGCGTGACGCGTGCGGCCTGGGCTTCGAGCACGCCGTCGTTGTCGGACGTGAGCGCGGCCAGACGTTGCACCACGGCGCCCTGGCGGCGGCGCGACGCGAAACGCAACTGCCCCGATTCCGCACGGGCCTGAAGATCCTTCCAGGCGCCCTGGCGAATCTTCCAGGCCGTGCCGGCGTCGCCGGCGGCCTCTTCCGCGTCGGCGAGCGACAGCATCCAGAGCGGATCGTCGTCGGAGAGCGCGGCCTGCTGGCGCAGATAGGTCAGCGCCTCGCGAGGATTGCCCAGGCGCAGCAACCCCGCACCGTAGGCGCCCCAGTAGCTGGCGTTGTCGGCGACCATGGGACGGTAGTCGTGCAGGACCGTGCGAAGCTCGTCGTCGCTGCCGTAGTCGACCAGCGCCCACAGGTAGGCCACGCGGACTTCGTCGCCGGCGTTGTCCAGTTTCGAGGCGACGCGCAGATCGTCCAGCGCGGCGTCCCAGCGCTGGATCTGCTGGAAATAGACGGCGCGCGTGGCGAGCAGGTCGCCGGATTTTGCGAACTTGTCGCGCTGTTGCGCATCGAGGCCGTCGAGCAATGCCTGCACGCGGTCGTAGGCCCGCGCCTGCGTATAGAAGTAAATCGCCGCCTGCAGCGCGAGGTCCGAATCGTTCTGCCTGAACTCCGCTTCCGCCGTGCGGCCGGCATCGAGCGGATAGCCCTGGTAGAAGTACGTCATCGCGTTGAAGTCGAGCGCCTCGGCCTTGCCGGTGCGCAACAGCTGTCGATACGCGAAGTTGGCGTCCTCGTCGCTTTGCGTCAGACGCGCGACCTCGGCGTAGGTGCGCCAGTAACCGGCGTCGGCGGGCAAGGTGCCCGCGACGTCGCGCACGCTGCGCAGCTCGGCCAGTGCCTGCGCGAGATGCCCCTTCTGATACAGCAGGCTGGAAATGCGCAGCGCGTACTGGGACGACGGGCCGAACTCCTTTTGCAACGTCTGGAACGTGGCCAGGGCTTCGGCATCCTGGCCGATGCGCTGCGCAACGTCACCTTCGCGCTCGAGCAGGGCGCGACGCTGGCTGCCCGTGGCATGGCGCTTGAGATAGGCGAGCCCTTCCTCCGGACGCCCGAGCCGTTCGTACGTGTTGACGATATCGTCCTTGAGCTTGAGGTTGTCCGGCTGGCGGTCCGCCTCGAAAATCTGGGCCGCCAGATAGGCGTGGTCGTCGTTGAGTTGGGGGGCGAGCTGGTAGACGTTTTCCCACGCCTGCGCGTTGCCCGTGGATTCCGCGTACTTGAGCCAGTAGGCCAGTGCCAGCGGCGCGTGCCCGTTCCACTGCGCGACCTGAGCGAGACGGCGCGTCCAGACGAGCGGGTCGAGCTTGCGTTGCAAGGCCTGCTGCGCGAGTTTCTCGGCGTCGTCGAGCTGACGCGCTTCGACGAACGCCTTGAACGCCAGATCGTAATCGCTGGCGTTCACGCCGTTGGCGTCGGTGCCCCCGGCGGCGGGTCGCGAGGGCGAGTCCCAGTCGGGACTGGCCGGGATGGCGAGCCTGGCTTTCGGGTCGGCCTGCGCCGGTTGCGAGGACGGCGCGGCATCGGCGGCACTCGCGCCTCGGGCCAGACCCACGTCAGCCACCCGGATGATGCGTGGGCCGTTCGACCGGTGCAGTGCACGCACGCCCGCCGGTCCATCGAGGTAGCGAAAACGTGCGGGCGCGGCGCCGTCGAGACCGCGGCCATCCGCGCCCACGCCGGGCAGCCAGCCCGCAAGGCGGAGGGTTGCGCCATGCGACGTCGGCGTGAGGCTCGAGAGCTTGGTGAGTGCGCGGGCGTACGTCGTCATCAGGTCGGTTCGGCCCGCCTGACGGGCCACGTCGAGCAGATAGCGCAGCGTAACAGGATCGTTGGACAGATCGCCGATGCGCTTTTCCCCTTCGGCGCAGGCGCGCGCCACCTGATTCGCGGAGACGAGCACCCGCATGCCGGCGAGGAACAGCCGCCGACGGTCGTCGCGGGTGCGGGCCACGGCCTGCGCGGCGAAATAGGCGTTCGCGGCGTCATCGTAGGCGGACTGGGACAGCGCGGCGTTGGCGAGCTTTTCCTGCCATTGCGCGGCATTGGCGGCGTCGGCTGCCGCCAGCAGGCGGTAGTCGCGCAACATCAATTCGGTCGCGCCCGCCAGACGGGCCTTCTCGGCGAGCATGCGCAGCGTCGGCACGTCCCATTGATATTGCGACGTGGCGTCGAGCAGTTCCACGTACTGCGCCATGCGCTCGGCGCGGGCCGGATCGTCGGCCGGTACGTCGTAGGCGCGTTGCTCGGCGGCGGCCAGGGAGAGCAGGATGCCGCGACGGCGATTCTGTTCGTCGGGCATGGCGCGCAGCTTGTCCGCCACGCGCGTGGCATCGTCCCAGCGGCCGAGGCCGAGATACTGCTGGCCGAGCAGGTCGAGATAGCGCGGTGCGTCGGGCTCGATGCGCAGCCAGGCTTCGAGATAGGCGACGGAGAGCTCGCTCGGCGGTTGCGACGCCACCGAACGCGTTTGCTCCTCATCGCTCGGATGCGCCGCGCCGAGCGCGAGCACGACGCCGGCGCCGATGGCTGCCGTCAGCCACGGCGGGCTCAGGCGCTCTCGCTTCTCGACCGGCCGGGAAGCGGCGGCGCTGTCGAGCGCACGGTCGTTGGGTCGCGTTGCGTCAGTCACATTCCACCCCGATGACATGCATGGTGACGGGCTTCTCGGCAACGCCCGAGACATCGACGCGCAGGCGGCCGGCGCCATCGGCACGACCCTTCGTCACGCCGTCGACGCTCAGGCGGCACCCTGCGGCATTGGCGACGCTCACGAACGGCTTGTAGTACCCGCCGAACCGGAACGACAGGTTGCGGCCCGTGCGCTTGAAGTCGCGCACGAATCCGGCAGCCTCGCTGATGTAGGGCGTACGGTCGCCGCCCTTCGCGCCGATCGAGAATTCGGCCGTGTCGCCGCCCATGTGGATGTAGAGGCCGCCTGGACCCGGCAGATAGCCTGCGATGTCCTCGGACGTGCCCATGACGGGCACGCCTTCGCCCGGCCAGCGCATTTCGCGCAGATCCGCGCCGCTGCGAACGCGCCAGCGCACAGGGGCACCGTCTGCCGTCACTTCGCGAGCGACCGCGACGCGACGCCAATCCAGCACGCGCCGAATGTATTCAGTGGTGAAGATCGGGAAGACCGGTTGCCGGAGCACGGCGTTGTAGACGTCCTTCAATGCGTTGAGCGAGGCGACCTTCGTGCCCGAGTACATGTGGTAGTAGAGGTTGACGGCCTTGAAACGGATCGGCTTGTCGGTCATCTCGAAGGTCTCGAGCACGCGCGTGTAGCCGTAATACGGGCCGAGCCAGTCGTTCGTGTAGACGTTCTCGTCCATCACCGCCGCGTACACCTGGAATTCCGTGGGCAGCAGGCCCTTCGCCACGCCGTACGGCGCGATGTTGGTCCAGCTGTTGTTCGTCTTCGTGATGATCGTATCGCCGCCATTGATCGACAGCACGCCCGCCTTCCACGCCTTGCGAATGGCGATGGCCGGCGCCTGGGCGTCGCCGGGCCACTGGAGCACCACCACCTTCTTTCCGGGAGGCGCCAGTCGCTGGTTGATGTAATCGATCGATCCCTGGATCTCGCGATCGAGGTTGAACCGGTAGTTGGGAATGTCGAGCGAGAAGGCGTCGTCGCCGCCCCATTCCTTGTTGGCCTTGCCGTAGATGCGCTCGCCAGTCTTCTGATTGATCTGTTCGAGGTTGAACGGGTGGGAATAGGTATGCGTGCCGATCTCGACGTTGGGCAGCGCGAACATCTTGCGCGCGATCTCTTCCAGGCGCGGCGAGATCTTCGGGTACAGGCCCGTGGGTCCGACTTCCCCCTCGATCACCGACAGCGTGGTGGGGACGAGGTATTTCGAGAAGATCTGCTCGTACAGCGCCATCGAACCGTAATCGACGCCGGGGAACTCCGCGCGCGACGCGAAGCCGTCGCCGTCGACGTGCACGAACATTAGACGGCGCCCGTTTTCGGTCGTCACGTCGGGCACGGGCATCTGCGGCAGCGCGAGTGCCTGGCGCAGGAAGTCGATGGGCTGGATCGCCCAGCGTTCCTGTTCGATGCCCGCGAGCGACGTCACACCGTACGGGTTGAGGGAGTAACCGCCCCACGGCAGCATGCCGGCCATGTCGTAGGTGTAGTCGCCGGCCTTGAGGCGAAGCAGCGGCTCGCCCTTCGGGCCGACACGAACGCCAAGGGCGTCGCGTACGTCCGGCGTCGGCATGATCTCGAAGCCGATCATCGGCGACTTGCTTACCACCCGGGGCTCGACGGCGCCCGGCACGGTGCCCGCCACGCGTTCCAGTCCGAGCACCTGCGCCGTCTGCTGGTCGATGGGGAAGCCGAACTGGCCGATCACCGCCACACGCATGCCTTCGCGGATGCGGGCGAGCAACCAGCGGCGCCAGGCACCGGCGTTGTTCACGTTGCGGTCGATCGACACGACGATGCCCGCATACCGGTCGGTGCGCACGTTCGCCGGCATCTGGCCGCTGTTGGCATTGACGTACTGGACGTCGTAGCCGAGGTAGTTCAGCGGCATCGAAATGTCGCGCGCACCGGTGGTCAGGTCGATCGGCTCGCCGTCGCCCGGCGTCTGCACCATGAGGATCTTGCGCGGCATCACTTCGATACGGCCAACGCCGACGGTTTGCACGTCGGGATCCGTGACGAAGGCACGCACGCCTTTCTGATCGAGCGAGCGCGCCGTGGTGCGACGGCAGGCGAGGTCGGCGCTCTCGCAATAGTCCATGGCGAACGTCGGCAGATGCGCCTGCTTGCGCAACGCGTCGAGCTGCGCGAACGCCGCCGCCTGCACGTTGGCGGGGGTGTCGACGAAGATCATCGCCGCCGCGTCGTAACGGCGATACAGCCCGTCGGCCAGCACGCCGGCCAGCGCGGGGGCGAGCGAGGCCGCCGTGTTCAGGTGATTCCTCAGCACGAGCCGGGCATCGGGGTAGCGTGCATGAATGGCTTGTACGCGCGCGACGATGCGTGCATCGCTCTCGGCGTCGCCGGTGAGCGGTGCGCCGTCGTCGATCAGGAAGTTGCGAAAGCCTTTTTGCCACAGCGGCGCGATACGCGCGTCGACGAAGGCGTCGGGCGTTTGCGTCGTGTCGCGCGCGTCGGCGCGCGCGAACCATTGGGTGCGGGGAGCGATCGAGGCGTCGGGCAACGATGCCTGTGCCGGATCGATCACGACCCAGTCGAATGCCTGAAGCGCGTCGACAGGAATATCGTCGCCGTAGTACAACGCGATGTCCGGGATGGCCGACTGCGGCGAAGCCAGGGACAACGATGTCGTCGACTGGGCCTGCGCGGCTGTCGGGGCCGCCGCGACCCCGACCGTGCCGATCGCCACCGCGGCGGCGAGCAGCAGGTGAGCCATCGCTCGTGCAGGCCGTGCGATCACCGGTGCGGTCCCCCCGAGGTCCATGACCGTTTGACCATGGTGCGTTGTCGATGCGTCGTGTTGTCCAGTCGAAACCATTGGCATGAGTGCAATTTGCGTTCCACGATCCACCGCTCGTCATGGGGACAGCAGGTCGATCGATCGTCGGATTAGCGCTGGCGTGCGGCCAGTACGATCGGATGCCGCGCTCGCGCGATAGATGACCACGAGTGCGGGTGATGCACATGCTGTGCCGAAGACGGGTGCGTGAATGACGTGCAACGGGCAATCGTGGCGATTGCGCGTTCCCCGACACGACGCGTCCGTGTTCCCGGCGTTGTCGCGATTGCGCGCTGTCGACGCGGCTCGGTCAGGATTCCAAATCACAGGATTCCGAAGCGGTCGAGAACGCAAAACGCCGGATCCGATGCGGGATACAGCGTGAAATTGCGCGGCAAGTTCTTGTCGACTTGCTTAGGCGACGAACTCTAAAGTACGGCCGTCCCAATAACGTCCCCCAAAAACGTGCATGGTCGTGCGGTAAATCCAGGCCCGTCGGGCCGCGGTGAGGGAAGCGACCGGCATTGCATGTTTCGCAGCATGGAAGTTGCAAAAGACGCGGGCATTTCCGGTGCGATGGCGCGTTTGCGCGCGAGGTGAAATGGGCGATGACGGCGGTGTCGTCTGGCGCAACGTAATGGACGCGAAGCGTAGCATAAGTGCGTGACACCATAAAGCGCCCTTGTGGTGCTTGGCACACCCATGTGTCGCGGCTATTTCGTCTGGTCAAATAGTCGGGGTCGAGCCATCCCGACAGGCACCGACAAGCAGGGGAGGCGTGCGGTGAGGCGACCCGGAAAACAAAACGCCCGCCGGAGGGCAACCGGCGGGCGTTTCGATTCGTTTCGCCGTGCGTCGACGGCGCGATGCTCAGTACGGATACACCGTGTCGTTCGCCACGGCACAGCGCTGACCCTGCTGCACGCGCAGCGGCGGCGCCTGCGTGACCGTGGCGACGCGGCCGTCGTCCAGACGCACGGTGATGCGATAGAGCACGTTCGGCTCACCCATGCTGTTCTCGATGCGGTTGCCCGCGATGCCGCCGATGACCGCGCCGGCAATGGTGGTGGCGGTGCGTCCGCGTCCGCCGCCCATCGTGTTGCCGAGCAGCCCGCCCGCGGCACCGCCGAGGACCGTACCGAGAATGTTCGGGCTGTTATTGGCGCCGTTCAGTTGTTCGATCGACTGGACCGTTCCGTAGAGCGCTCCCTGCTGCTGGGGCTGCTGGTATCCCTGCTGATAGCCTTGCTGGTAACCCGGCTGATAGCCCTGCTGGTAGCCCGGTTGCTGGTATCCCTGTTGGTATCCCGGCTGCTGGTAGCCGCCATATTGCTGGCCCGGGGCCACGCAACCGGCGAGCATGACGGCGGCCAGGGCCGCGCTGATTCCCGTAAGTGCTTTGATGTTCATTTTGGATCGTCCTCGTGAGCGTGAGGTAAATGCGGCGTCACCGCAGATCGAGCGTGACGTTGCGCACAATGTGGCACATCTGTTGCGACCACGACGCGGAATGTAGGGTTCCGCCGATCTTTATGCTGTAAGAAAAGGTAAGCGTTTGTAATGACGCGGCGTGGCGCACGCCGCCGGCGCCGAGGTCAGGCTCGGCATCGCGTCGACAGGCGTTGGTGCGCGCGAGGCTGCCACGGTTCCCTTCCAAAGGGCTCCCCGATGATATTCCCATCAGGCAAGACGTGGGGGGCATGCTCTGTAAATGCTTAATCCCAAAGTGGAATCCTCTCGAATTTTCACGAAATATCGAGTGTTTGAGAAGTAATATCCCGGATATTGATCGTCTCGCGCGGGAATCATCTAAGCATATAACCAGAAATCACTTGGATGAGGCGGTACCAAGCGGTAACATCGCGACCTTTGGCGACGGCTGCCCCCTGGGCCTTGTCGCTCCCACTCACGCATTTTTCCATTCCGTTTCATGTCCGTTGACGTTTCCCTGTCTTCCGCCGCGTCTGTGCACGCTGGCTCCGCGGCGTCGGCCGCGTCCGCTGGCTCCGCCGGCTCTGCCGTCATCCGCTCGGCGGCCGACGTTGCCCGACTCGTCAACGAGGGCGGCGCCCGCGTGTCGAACGCCCGATGGATCGTGGCCATCGCACTGGGCGGTGTGTTCCTCGATGCCTACGACCTCGGCGCACTCGCCTTCGGCCTGAAGGACGTGACACGCGAGTTCAATCTCACCCCGGCGGGCACTGGCATGGTGGCGTCCGCGATCACTTTCGGTGCCATTGTCGGGGCGTTCCTTGGCGGGTTCCTGACCGACCGTATCGGCCGCTATCGGGTGTTCATGGCCGACATGCTGTGCTTCGTGATCGCAGCCATCGCCTGTGCGCTCGCCCCCAACGAGTATGTGCTCGCTGGCGCACGTTTCGTGATGGGGTTGGGCGTCGGCATCGATTTGCCGGTGGCCATGGCGTTCCTCGCCGAGTTTTCCAAGCTCAAGGGGCGGGGGAACAAGGCCGCGAGGGTCGCGATGTGGTGCCCGACGTGGTACGCGGCGATCTGCGCGTCGTACCTGCTGGTGCTGCTGTGCTACTCGGCGCTGCCGTCGTCGCACAGTGCGCTGCTGTGGCGCATCATCCTGGGCTTCGGGGCAATTCCCGCACTGGCGATCATCGCCGTGCGCAGCCGTTATATGAGCGAGTCGCCGGTGTGGGCGGCTAACCAGGGCGATCTCGAAGGCGCGGCGAAGATTCTGAAGCGCTCGTACGGGATCGACGCCGTGGTGGCGACGGATGCCGAGCGCGCCGCGCCGAAGCGTCCCGCGTCGTGGAGCAACTACGGTGCCCTGCTCAAGGGGGTGTACCTGCGTCGTACCACGCTCGCGACGATCATCGCCGTGGCGTCGTCGTTCGCCTATAACGCGGTGGCGTTCGGGCTGCCCGTGATCATCGCCAGCTTCCTTGCCCAATCGATGCTCACGACGATCCTGATGTCGCTCGCGCTCAATCTGCTGTTCGCATTCACCGGCGGCCTGCTGGGTGTGCGCCTGGTGCCGAAGGTGGGGGCCTGGAAACTCACGGTGGTCGGCTACGCGTTTCAACTGACGGCGCTCGTCGGCCTGGCGCTCGTGGGCAAGCCCGCGGGGGGTGTCCAGGTGGCCTGGGCGCTAGGCTTCCTTGCGCTGTTCCTGCTGGGGCAGGGCTTCGGTCCGGGCGCGCATTCGATGACGTTCGCGTCGCTGAGCTATCCGACGTCGTTGCGTGGCGTGGGCGTCGGCTTCAACCAGACGCTCATGCGCGCCAGCTCGACGGTTTCGCTGTTCCTGTTTCCGGTGCTGGCCGCCGCGCTCTCGACGAAAGTGTTCTGGGTGATCGCCGCCGCGCCCGCGATCGGCCTGCTGGCCTTGCTGGCGATCCGGTGGGAGCCGTCGAATTACGACGTCGATGCGGAGGACTTCTGACGCTCACTGAGAGGGCGACGTGCAGAATGACACGGCCGCCTTCATGGCGGCCGTTTTTCGTTGTGGGCCGGGCAGCGGCCCGCCCGTCGACGATTTGCGCGCTCGCTCCGGAAAAAACGGCGCTTCGTGTGAAGCGCCGTGCCCCCTGATTGCGCCGCCGATCGGTTCGCGAGCCGATCGGCCCGGACCGGCCCGGGCTTTCCGGCGTCAGCTCGGCCGCGAGGGCGACCCGCCCGCCAGGGCGGCGCCGCCGCCCATGATGTAGTTCTCCAGTTGGTCGATGACGAACTGCTGCTCCGACATGATGTCCTTGACCAGGTCGCCGATGGACAACAGGCCGACCAGCTCGCCGTCCTTCATGACAGGCAGGTGACGAATGCGGTGCTCCGTCATCAGCGACATGCAGTCCTCGTTCGATTGCTCGGGCGTGACGTAGCGCACGGCCGAGGTCATGACGTCGCGCACCGGCGTGTTGACCGAGGTCCGGCCCATGAGCGCGACCTTGCGGGCGTAATCGCGCTCGGTGAAGATGCCGACGACCGAGCGGTCGTCCTCACTCACCAGCACCGCGCCGATGCGTGCTTCGGCCATCAGGGTCAACGCATCGAGTACCGAGTCGGTCGGGCGCACTTTGTACACCGTGTCGACCGATTTCGACTTCAGGATCTGAGCGACTGTTTTCATGGTCATCCTCCTGCGGGCTACGGGTACTTACAGCATAGATGAGGGCTCGCCGCGCGTCATGCCCGCGTTGTCCCCAAGCGCCGCGAGGCGACGTCCCGCGTCGCCGGGCGGACGGAGGGGAAACCACTGCGCGGGGCCCATTGTGGCGCTCGCAACGCGTGAATTGGTGCATTGCGCCACATCCGGGCGGCAAAAGCCGTCAAAATGACTCGGCGAGCCATTTTTTTTCCACGGGCGGCACAGAAAGGCGTATCCTAGCGGGATCGGCGAAAATTCGCCGATCATCGCCTGACGATCGCGAAATGCTTTATCGGCGCCGCTGACAGCCATGTCCTGCGAGCCGAATCACTCGCTGTGCCGATGACGCAGACCCCAAGGTCTTCGCCCTCCCGACACGCACTGCTCGTCATTGCGGCACTGCCGCAATGTGCCTTGCTCCTTCGAACCATCGCCGCGTTTCGGCGCACCGCCATCCCGTCATGGCCGGTCCGCCGGGTAGGCTCCTTTTGGCGTTCGATGTACACCCCGGCGTTTTTGTGGGTGCGGCGAAGGTATTGGCGAACGAACCTTCAGTAACACCGGTGCTGCGCCATCGCGAGCGGCACCCTCAAGAGGATACGATATTGGCCAAGGAAGAACTGATCGAATTCAGCGGACACGTCTCGGACGTACTGCCGGACAATCGCTTTCGCGTCACGCTCGAAAACGGCGTGGAAGTGATGGCATATGCGAGCGGCCGCATGCAGAAGAACCGCATCCGCATCCTGGCGGGTGACCGCGTGACGCTGGAAATGTCGCCCTACGACCTGAGCAAGGGCCGCATCAACTACCGTCACAAGAATTAAGTCGGAGAAGTCTGGCTTTTGCGCGCAAGCCGTTGCCCGTCGCGGGCATCGCCGTGCCGCGCATTGAAGCGATGTGCGGCGACCCGGTGGTCGCTGCTCGTCACTTCGAATTTCACACATCCACGTTCGTGGAACCATGCTTGCGCGGCCGCCATCAGCGCGCGTCCGACGCTCGAACTCCCCATATCCTCAGAGTTGTTCGAACCGGTCGAAACGGCGATTGGTGTACTCGATCTCGCTCTCGAAGTCTGTCACGCGCGCGCCGGGCGGCCCGTGCCGCATCCATTCGAGCATTTTGTCGACCTGATCGGGCGTGCCTTGCACCACGGCCAGGATGTCGCCCTCGGGCAGGGCCTGAACCCAGCCGCGTACCCCGATCAGATGCCCTTCGCGCACCGCTGCCTGACGGTAACCGACGCCCGTGATCTTGCCGCGCAAACGCACGGCAACGGTTTCGAGCGGGGAACTGGACGAAAGTGACTTCATGGCAACAGGGCAACAGGGCAACGTAGACGGAATGGCACAGGGCGGCGCCGGCCGGGCGGCAGGGAACGGCGATTGTAGCGCCATCGCCCGGCACTTGCCGTAGCGGGCCCGCGTCGGGCGACGACGTCGCGACGTCGGTCCGTACGCCGGGGCCCGGTTCAACCGACTTTCGGCACGAGCCTCAGGCGCGTGATCTCCGACGGCGCGCCAAAGCGCTTGGGCGGCCCCCAATAGCCTGTCCCGCGGCTCACGTAGATTGCCAGACGTCCGAGCCGGTGAAGGCCGTGCACATACGGCTGCTGCAACGGAACGAAATACATCCACGGCCAGAATTGTCCGCCGTGCGTGTGACCCGAGAGTTGCAGGTCGAAGCCGGCCTCGTGCGCGGCCGGTGCGCTGCGCGGCTGATGGGCGAGGAGCACGCGCGGGGCGTCTTCCGGCGCGCCGGCAACGGCGGCCAGTGGATCGCTGCGCTTTTCCGGATCGAAATGATGGGCGGTGAAGTCGGTCACGCCGGCCACGGTCAGCCACGCCCCTTCGTGATCGAGCACGACATGTTCATTCTCCAGCACCGTGAGACCGATGCGGCGCAGCTCCTCGACCCAGGCAGGCGCGCCGGAGTAGTACTCGTGATTCCCGGTACAGACGTACGTCCCGTGGCGCGACGTCAGCCGAGCGAGCGGCGCGATGTGCTCGCGCAGGGCTGGCACGCCGCCATCGACCAGGTCGCCCGTGATGGCCACGAGATCGGGATCGAGCGCGTTCGACGCGTCGACGATGGCGTCGATGTAACCGCGGCGGATCGTCGAGCTGACGTGAATGTCGCTCAGTTGCACGATGGTGAAGCCCTTGAGCTCGGGAGGCAGATCGGCGATCGGCACGTCGACGTGGACCACGCGCGCGAGGCGCCGGGCATTGTAGAAGCCCAGAATCGTCGCCACGGCGGTCAGCGCCAGCACGATTACCGCCGAGCGCACCACGAGTTGAGGATCGTGCGTGGAGAACAGCATGGCCGCGCCGAGCACGACATCGCGCAGCAGTGTGAGCACGAATAGCGTCGAGAAGACGCCAATGGCCGTCATGCCGGTCCAGGTCAGGAGCGTGGCGAGTGGCTCCTTCTGAATCGCCCGGCTCATCAGGCCGAGGGGAATCAACACGGTCGAGGCTACGAGCCACAGCCCGCCAAGGACCTTCCATACGGCGGCGACGGGCAGCGGCGGGAGCAGGCGCCAGCCGATGTAGGCGTGCAACAGTGCGATGATCGCCAGCATCAGCCAGCGCGGGCGCGCGGGGAGCGTGCGTTTCGTTGGCTTGCCGTGCAGATGCGCCGCGTCGGATGACGCCGGCGATGCCTGCGAAGCTTGGGACGATTGCGACATGGCGTTGTCTGGTCGAATTCCGGAAGACGAGGGAGTTATGCGGGCACTTTGCCCGATGGCAAGTGCCGTCGGCGGATCACGCCCGGGGCGCGGGATATTTTCGTGCGTTCATGACGAGCTTTTCGGCGATCGCGCGATTCAGGTCCACACCGAGCACCGACGACAGCCGCACGAGGTACATGGCGATATCCGCCAGCTCCTGCTCGACGTGGCGGGCCTCGCCGGACTGCATGACGGCGCTGGCTTCGGACTCGGTCTGCCATTGAAATATCTCGACGAGCTCTGCCACTTCGACGGACAACGCCATCGCAAGGTTCTTGGGCGTGTGATACCGATGCCAGTCGCGCGCGTCGGCGAACGCATGCAGCGCGGCGTCGAGCCCGGCGGTGTCGATCAGGCGCTCCGGTGCATTGCTTGATGGGGCGGAGCCTGGCGCGGTGGATTTCGGGGTAGCGGACATGGGGTGCAATATTCGGAGGTCGTCCGTGGCCGGTGCGGTCACGCCCTGAACGGCGAACCAGGGCGCTGACGGGACCGTGGGCCGGGGCGGCGACGGATTCGGATGCGCAGGCGCGACAAAATGGCGCGGGAACGGGTTATGGTAGCGCGTTGGCGCAAGATGCGCCGTGCACCGAATCGATGCTTCCCAGCCGTCCCCGACCCTCCGCGAGCCGCATCCCGTGAACCGCACACCTTACCCTCCCGCCGACGTCGCGGCGACCGGATTGCCCGACGCGTCGGCATCGTACCCCGTGACGCTCGTGCCTTCGGGCTGGCAGTTCGACGCCCCGGCAGACACGCCGATCCTGCTCGCGGCGCTCACCGCGGGGATCAAGCTGCCGAGCCTGTGCCGCAATGGCACGTGCCGTGCCTGCCTGTGTCAGGCGCGCACGGGCGGTGCACCGGCGCCGGTGACGTACCGCATCGAGTGGCCGGGTCTGTCGCGCGAAGAAAAAGCGCAAGGCTGGTTGCTGCCATGTTGCGCCTACGCGCGGGGCGAGCTCGTCATTGACGCGTTCGATGCCGCACGTGTCGCGCTTTGATAAACTTGCCGCTATCCGAGGCTCGCGCCAGAGCGTCGTCACTGTTTCAGGATCAGGAAAGCCGAATGGCACAGTACGTATTCAGCATGAACCGCGTGGGCAAGATCGTGCCGCCCAAGCGTCACATCCTCAAGGACATCTCCCTGTCGTTTTTCCCGGGCGCCAAGATTGGCGTGCTGGGCCTGAACGGTTCGGGCAAATCGACGCTGCTCAAGATCATGGCCGGCGTCGACAAGGAAATCGAGGGCGAGGCGATCCCGATGGCGAACCTGAATATCGGTTACCTGCCGCAGGAGCCCCAGCTCGATCCGGAGCAGACGGTGCGCGAGGCCGTGGAAGGCGGCATGGGCGAAGTGATGCAGGCGCGCGCGAAGCTCGACGAAATCTATGCGGCCTACGCCGAGCCGGACGCCGACTTCGACGCCCTGGCCGCCGAACAGGCCAAGTATGAAGCGATCCTCGCCGCGAGCGACGGCAACAACATCGAACAAACGCTGGAAGTGGCCGCCGACGCGCTGCGCCTGCCGGCTTGGGACGCCAGGATCGGCGTGCTCTCGGGGGGCGAGAAGCGTCGTGTCGCGCTGGCGCGCTTGCTGCTCTCGAAGCCGGACATGCTGCTGCTCGACGAGCCGACCAACCACCTCGACGCCGAATCCGTCGACTGGCTCGAACAGTTCCTCACGCGCTTCCCGGGCACCGTGGTGGCCGTGACCCACGATCGTTACTTCCTCGACAACGCCGCCGAGTGGATTCTCGAACTCGACCGCGGTCATGGCATTCCCTGGAAGGGCAACTACAGCTCGTGGCTCGACCAGAAGGAACAGCGCCTGAAGCAGGAAGAGGCGAGCGAGTCGGCGCGTCAGAAGGCGCTCAAGAAGGAACTCGAGTGGGTGCGTCAGAACCCGAAGGGCCGCCAGGCGAAGTCGAAGGCGCGTCTTGCCCGTTTCGACGAGCTGAACAGCCAGGAATACCAGAAGCGCAACGAAACCCAGGAAATCTTCATTCCGGTGGGGGAGCGCCTGGGCAACGAAGTCATCGAATTCAAGAATGTGTCGAAGGCTTTCGGCGACCGTCTGCTGATCGACGACCTGAGCTTCACGGTGCCGCCGGGCGCCATCGTCGGCATCATCGGCCCGAACGGCGCCGGCAAGTCGACTTTCTTCAAGATGCTCACGGGCCGCGAACAGCCGGACAGCGGCGAGATCAAGGTCGGCCCGACCGTGAAGATGGCCTACGTCGACCAGAGCCGCGATGCGCTCGATGGCACCAAGACGGTGTTCGAAGAGATCTCGGGTGGTGCCGACGTGCTGACGGTAGGCAAGTACGAAACGCCTTCGCGCGCCTACATCGGCCGCTTCAACTTCAAGGGCTCGGACCAGCAGAAGCAGGTCGGCTCGCTATCGGGCGGCGAGCGCGGCCGTCTGCACATGGCCAAGACGCTGATCTCCGGCGGCAATGTGCTGCTGCTCGATGAACCGTCGAACGATCTGGACGTCGAAACCCTGCGTGCACTCGAGGATGCGCTGCTCGAGTTCGCCGGCTGCGTGATGGTCATCTCGCACGATCGCTGGTTCCTCGATCGTATCGCCACGCACATTCTGGCCTTCGAAGGCGACTCGCATGTCGAGTTCTTCCCGGGCAACTACCAGGAGTACGAGGCCGACAAGAAGAAGCGCCTCGGCGAGGAGGCGGCAAAGCCGAAGCGTATCCGCTACAAGCCGATCGCGCGGTAATGCAGGAAAAGGCGCCGCAAGGCGCCTTTTCTGTTTCAGCGGCGCCCGGTAACGTCCAGGCGGATGCAGGGGATACGCCGGCGCCGAAACCCGTGTTCGACGAGCCGTGCCGATGCAGGCCACAATCGCATCGCATGACCCGCCATCTTGACGAATCAGGAGTGTGCAAATGAGCCAGCCAGTGAATCAGTTGAATGGAAAGGTCGCCGTGGTCACCGGTGCCGCGAGCGGCATCGGCAAGGAAATCGCCCTCACGCTCGCGCGTGCCGGCGCGGCAGTGGCGATCGCCGATCTGAACCAGCAGGGCGCCGACGCCGTGGCCGAAGAGATCAAGGCCGCAGGCGGACGCGCGATGGGCGTGGCGATGGACGTGACGAACGAAGACGCCGTGAACAGTGGCATCGACAAGGTGGCGGACACCTTCGGTTCGGTCGACATCCTGATTTCGAACGCCGGCATCCAGATCGTCAACCCCATCGAGAACTATGCGTTCTCCGACTGGAAGAAAATGCAGGCCATCCACGTCGATGGTGCGTTTCTCACCACCAAGGCGGCGCTCAAGCACATGTACAAGGACGACCGGGGCGGCATCGTCATCTACATGGGTTCGGTGCACTCGCACGAGGCGTCGCCGCTGAAGTCCGCCTACGTGGCGGCCAAGCACGCCCTGCTCGGCCTGGCGCGCGTGCTGGCCAAGGAAGGCGCGAAGCACAATGTGCGCTCGCACGTCATCTGTCCGGGCTTCGTGCGCACCCCGCTCGTCGACAAGCAGATTCCCGAACAGGCAAAGGAGTTGGGCATCCCGGAAGACGAGGTCGTCAAGAAGGTCATGCTCGGCGGCACCGTCGACGGTGTGTTCACCACGGTGGACGACGTCGCGCAAACCGCGCTCTTCCTCAGCACGTTCCCGACGGCCGCGTTTACCGGTCAGTCGTTCGTGGTGAGCCACGGCTGGTTCATGCAGTAAGCACGTGGCGCGTCGGCCTCGCGCCGGCGCGCGCCCGGTATCCGGTCGGTCCTCGACCGGTACTTCGTCCGCACCGCCGGTTTCGTCAGGCAATTGCCGGGCAATGCCGGGCATCAGGAGAACGAACATGACGGCCAATCCGCCGAAAGTCCCCAACCGCGCCATCGATCTGCCGCCATATGAGACCGTCGCGCTCGTGCTGCAGGGCGGCGGCGCGCTCGGGGCGTATCAGGCGGGGGTGTACGCGGGGCTGTCCGAAGCGGGCATCGCGCCGAACTGGATCGCGGGCATTTCCATTGGCGCGCTCAATACGGCCGTCATTGCGGGCAATGCGCCCGAGCGGCGCGTGGCGCAGCTCGAAGCTTTCTGGCGAACGATTTGCGAGCCGGGGGTGTTCCCGCCGCTGCCCGTGCCGCTGGAGGCCGCCATCCTCAATGGCCCCGAGTCCGGGCGCATCGCCTACAGCGCCTGGCAGGCGTGGCGTGCGCTGATCGAAGGCCAGAAGGGATTCTTCACGCCGCGTTGGCCGCAGCCGCTGCCCACCGCCATGGGCGACCCGGCCCATGCGAGTTACTACGATACGTCCGCGCTACGCAGCACCCTGGAGCGTTTCGTCGACTTCGACCGGATCAATTCGCGAGAGATTCGCGTGTCGGTGGGCGCCGTCAACGTCCATACGGGCAACTTCGTCTATTTCGACAACACGCGGGAAGTGCTGCGGCCGGAGCACTTCATGGCGTCCGGCGCGCTGCCGCCCGGTTTTCCGGCGGTGGAGATCGACGGTCAGTATTTCTGGGACGGCGGTCTGGTCTCGAACACGCCGCTGTCCGAAGTGCTCGGCACGTCGCCGCGTCGCGATACGCTCGCGTTCCAGGTCGATTTGTGGAGCGCTCGCGGACCGCTCCCCGACAATCTGAACGATGTGGCGGATCGGCAAAAGGACATCCAGTTCTCGAGCAGGACGCGCCTGGTGACCGACAATCTGCAGCGTGCACAACATTTTCGACGCGTGCTGCGCGAGGTGCTCGAGCGCGTGCCGGCCGAGGTGCGTGCACGCGACCCATGGTGTCACGCGGCCGAGGAGATTGCGTGCAGCAAGCGATACAACGTGGTGCAGCTCATTTATCGCAACAAGGAGTACGAGGGACACTACAAGGACTATCAGTTCGGCCTGGCCACCATGCTCGATCACTGGGCGAGCGGGCTGGACGACGTGCGACGCACGCTCTCGCATCCCGAGTGGCTGGCCATGCCCGGCGAGTCCACCGGCTTCGTCACGCACGACATCCATCGCCACGAAGTGGTCTGACGCGGCCGCGTCACGTTTCGGCCGTCAGCCGCCGTCAGCCGCCCTCATCCGATTCCCCGACATACCACCCCTGCGGCGTGCCCCCCGACACGCCGCAGGGCCCTGCGACCGGCGCTCGCGAATCGCCGGCACTTCAATGAACCGTCTCCTCACTGCGCCAATGCCGCCTCCAGTCGCAGCTTCAGCGGTTGCAGGTCGAGGAGCATGGCCGTGCGCGCCGAGCCGTCGGCGGCGGGCAGCTCCACGGCTTCGCGCATGTCGTTGCGCATCTCGTTCGTCGCGCGCCCGAGCAGCAAGGCAGGGACGGGCAACTTGTCGGCTTCATCGAGTGTGACGATGTTCTCGATGGCGTCGACGAGCAGCCCGAACTTGTCGTGGCCATGTTCGATGACGAGGATCTTGCGCGTGTGCGCGTCGTCGTGCGGCGGCATGCCGTAGAGCGCGCGCAGGTCGACGATGGTGATGAGTTCGCGGCGCAGGTTGAGCATGCCGCGCACGAACGACGGCGCGCCGGGCGCGGGCATGACATCGGGCGAGTCGTGGATGATCTCGCGCAACTGGTCGAGTCGCACCGCGAGCATGTGCTGAAGTCGGAACGATACGTAGGCGTGCCGTGAACCGCGCGACGACTTCGCTGTCCGCCATGCCCCGTCGGCCGACCCGGCGCGCTGCGCGCCTGGCGCTTCACGGTACAGCTCCCGATGGCCGCGTGTGAGCTCGATCACCTGCGCATGCGTGAACAGTTCGTCGGCGTTGAGCAGCACGATGTCGTCGGCCGACTCGCGGGCGATGCAGCCCGAAAAGAGCTGGGCGTGCGAGGCGCTGAACGAGGGCATCGCGAGCAGTTCGTCGGCGTAGTATGTGACGATGCTGTCCACCGCATCCACGAGCAGGCCGAAATGCACGTCTTCCTGCTTGACGATCAGAATGCGACGCGGGTCGGACGGCGTGCCCACGGTCCCGGCGTCCGGGCGGTTGGCCTGCAAGCCGAGGAAATGGGCGAAGTCGACGACCGGAACCACGGTGCCGCGCAGGTTGAGCATGCCCACGCAGAACACACTCGCCAGCGCGGAGTTCTGGAGCGCCGGAATGCGGATGATCTCGCGAATGGCGCTCATCGGCAGCGCGAGGCGCGAGTGCTCGACCGTGAAGGACACGCATTGCAGCCGCTGACGTTGCAGCCGACGCTGAGGCGCCGAGAGCGCCTGGCGGGCGAGCAACTGCGGCATGTTGCGGATGTGCACGAGCGCACCTGGCGAGAGAATCTGCAGGATGCGGTCGCCGTCGTCGAGCTTGATCGCGCCGGCGACGACCTGAGGTGCCGTGTGCGACGGCGCGTACTCGAAACCGGTGCGCTGCGAGGCGCGCACACGCAGGATCTCGCTCGTCGCGTCGAACAACAGGCCCACGCGCACGCCGTCGACGTCGACGATCGCGATCTTGCCGTGCACGGCCCGCATTGTGGGCAACGCCTGTAGCTCATGCGACCCTTGCGACGCATGCGCTGCGTGCGCCTGCGGTTCGGCGTCGGGCGCGCAAGGGACCATGTCCAGCAGGGGCTTGAGATCGACGATGGGAATCAGCGTGCCGCGCAAATTGAACAGCCCGAGCAGGAACGATGGCGAGAGCGGTACCGGGGTGACACGCTCGGGGTAGTTCACCACCTCCTGCAGGGCGGCGATCGGGAGCGCGAATTCCACATCGCCCAAATGGAACGAGCCGAAGACTTCGACGTCGTCGGACGTTGCCTTGCGCGATGCCGGCGTTTCGATGGCGGGCGCGGTGGGAGCGATGGAGGCGGCCGAGTCGATGCTCATGTGCGGCGCGGCGGGCGTCACCGGTGCCTCGGCGGCGATGCCTGCGCGAGGCGCACCGCGGTAAGCGCCATAGCCTTCGTAAAGCGAGACGGCGGGCGGCACGGTCGAGGGCAGCACTGAGGGGCCGGTCACGGCGTCGCGAGACAGAAACGGAAATCCCGGTGTGCGTGCGTTCATGATTCGCCTTCCACGAGTCGGAGCGCCGGGCGGCGAGGCACCGCCGCGCTGCCGTTCGAGCCGATCGCGCGCACGTGAAAGGCGTGATGCGCGCAATCGATCGTCAATTGCCGCCCCACTTCGCCGCCGACTTCGACATGAATGATGGGGATGCCCGTTGCGGCGATCAGCGCCTGCGCCATCCTGGCGTTAGCCACGCCGATCAGGCCATGCCTGGCGGGCGGCTGGTGCGGCATCATGTTGCCGCCCCCGGCGATCACGGCTTCGATCTCGCTGCGGCGCGCGCCGTCGGCTTTCATCAGCGCGAGCAGCGACGGGACGGCTTGCGTGACGTACTTGGCGCCGATCGCGAGCGTGGGCGTCGGCGCTTCCGGCAGGAGGCAGTGCGCCAGGCCATACAGGCCTCGCGCGCGCCATAGAAGACCGATACCGACGCACGAGCCGAGGATGGCGCGCAGCACATCTTCGCCGCGCCCGATACGCACCTCGCCCATCAACACCTGAATATCATGCGACGACCCCATTCGGCGCCCCCTGATTCCGGTAAATGAGCGGTTGTTCGAACTGATAGCCTGTCGACAACCGCGCGAGCGACTCCGACTCCCCGACGACCAGCACGCCGTCAGCGGCGATGGTTCGTCGCACGTTCTCGAGAACGCGCTCCTGATCGCCTGTCTCGAAATAGATCAGCACGTTGCGCAGCATGACGAAATCGAACGCTTCGCGATACGTCAGTCGTTGGTACAGATTGTGTTCGGCGAACGTGACGTGCGCGCGCAACTCCGGCGCGATCGCGAACCCGCCCTCGACCGGGCGGAAGTACTTCGCGAGCATCGCCGGGCGCTGTTGGCGCAGCGCGTCGATGCTGCGCCCGCCATAGGTACCCGCCATGGCCGCGGCCAGCACCTGACTGGAGATGTCGGTCGCATGGATCTGGTACTGAAAGCCGGGGTGACGCGCACGGAATTCCTCGCAGAGCATGGCCGCCGAATAAGCTTCTTCGCCGGACGACGCGGCGGCCGACCACATGCGCAACGTCCGTCCCGGGTGCGCCGCGTGCCAGCGCGGCAGGAAGTGCTGGGCGAAGTAGTCCCACACGCGTGGCGTGCGAAAGAACGTGGTCTCGTTGGTCGTGACCAGATTCACGAAGTTGCGGACTTCGTCGGGTGTGTTTTCCAGCAGCGCGAGATAGTCGCGATAGCAGCGCAGCGAGAGCGTGCGCAGGCGCGGGCGCAGGCGGCCTTGCAGCATCGTCCACTTCTTCTCGTTCATCGAGATGCCGGTGTGCCGGTGCACGGCGCGCAAGAGCGCCTGCTGCGTACCGGGATCGGCGTCGGCTTCGATTTCCATGGCGTGCCTCCGGGTGGACGTGAGATCCGGCGCGCTTCGCAATCACGCGCCAGGCAGATGCAGGCCGCGGCATGGCGTATGCCGGATGGCGGCCGAATGGCGCTTGACGCTTACACCTTGAACCGCGACACCGTCCGGTCGAGCTCCTGTGCTCCCTGATTGAGGCCAGTCGTCGCCTGAGCGATGGTCTCGCAGGCAGCGGCGGACTTCTCCGTTTCCTCGGCGACGTGCTGAATCGCGAGGCTGACTTCGCGCGCGGCCACGAGCTGTTCGTCGGCCGCGCAAGAAATCTCGGAGATCGCCTGCGTGGTGCGGGACACGCCACCCACGATCTTCTCGAAGGCTTCGCCCGCCTGGCGCGACACCTCGCTGCCCTGGGCCACGCGCTTGGTGGACTCGTTGATCAGCTTGGAAATCTCTTTGGTCGCCTGCGACGAGCGCTCGGCGAGCTTGCGGACTTCGTCGGCCACCACCGAGAAGCCCAGGCCGTGTTCGCCTGCGCGCGCCGCCTCGATGGCCGCGTTGAACGCGAGCAGATTGGTCTGCCCGGCAATCTCGCCGATGACTTTCACGATCTCGCCGATGTCCTCCGAGGACTTGTTGATCAGTTCCATCGCCTCGACAGAGCGGGCGATGGCGCGCGCGCCGGTCTCGGCTTCCTGCTGCGTGGACTTGGCGAGCTGATCGGCGCCCTTGGTGTTGTCGGCGATCGAGTTGATCGACGCCGTCAGTTCCTCGATCGACGCATTCATCTCTTCGACCGTCGCGCCGAGTGCCTGAGCCCCGGTCGCCACTGTGTTGGCGCGCTCGGCAATGTCATGCGATGCGCCGGAGAATTCGCCGGCCGAATTGACGACCTTGCCGATCACGCCGCGCAGGTCGTCCATCATGTGCCGGATGCCATCGGCCAACTGATCGATCGGGTCGGTGCCCGCAACGGCGATTTCGCCCGTCAGGTCGCCGGCGGCCGCTCGATTGACGGTGTCGAGCAGCTGCGCGACCTTGCGCTGATCGTCTTCCGCGCGCCGCTTCACGCTGGCTTCGAGTTCGACCTGCTGGGTAATGTCGGTGGCGAATTTCACCACCTTGTAAGGGCGGCCGTTCGCGTCGAGGATCGGGTTGTAAGTCGCCTGAATCCAGACTTCGCGAGCGCCGCGCCCGAGCCGCTTGTAGCGTCCCGCATCGAACTCCCCGCGATTGAGCTTGGCCCAGAAATCCTGGTATGCGGGCGAGGTGACGTAATCCGGTTCGCAGAACATGCGATGGTGCTGGCCGCGAATGTCGTCGAGCGAGTAGCCGAGCGTTTTCAGGAAGTTGTCGTTGGCCGTGATGACCGTGCCGTCGAGATTGAATTCGATCACCGCCTGCGCGAGGTCCATGGCCCTGACCTTGCTCTCGAATTCCGCCTGACGGCCGCGCTCTTCGGTAATGTCGGTCGCGAACTTGATGACCTTGTAGGGCGTGCCGTTGGCATCGAGCACCGGGTTGTATGAAGCGCGAATCCACACCTCGCGCCCACCTTTGCCGATGCGCTTGTATTCGCCACTGTCGAACTCGCCGTTGCCGAGCTTGGCCCAGAACGCCTGATAGGCAGGCGATGCCGCATAGGCCGGTTCGCAGAACATGCGGTGATGCTGCCCCTGGATCTCGTCGAGCCGATAGCCCACGGTCCGGAGAAAATTCTCGTTGGCATGCAGGATGCGGCCCTGCAGATCGAATTCGATAACGGCCTGCACCCGATTGAGCGCTGCGCTGACGGCCTGCAGTTCCTGTTGCTCCATCTGGAGTTCAGGCGTGGCGATTTCCATGACTTTCCCCCTTGATACGCTTGCCCCGGCGCGTGTCGTGCGACCGTCACGAAAGAAAACCTGCGCACACCGGCCCCCGAAACGCAGTCCTCTATAGACGCGATTACGACAGTGCGAAAGTCAACTTGAGATCAGTACGTACCCGAATGTGGTTTTTCACCCGAATTCGGGAAGTACCGTGAAAGCCGCGCGTAACAAGGCTTTAAAGATAAATGAACCACGCGTGAAGTCGACGCTGTTATAGCGTCAATACATTTCAAACGCTCAAATGAAATGAAATCCGCACGCAAACGGTGCAGGAATCGGTCGCGACCCGATGTCGGAATTCATCTCGACATTGAATCGGAAGGAGGGAGAAAAAGACCTCCTCCCGCGTTGGCGACGGGAGGAGGCGTGTACGCAAAGTCGCACTCTTCGGGGCAATTGAAAGGGCGACGTCGTTGACGACGCAAGCCGCGTGCCAGATGCGCGGACGTTGCCAACCCGCGTCGTTGCTGGCCTCGCCGGTGATACATGCGCGCATGTTACGGCCACGGGCGATCGACGTTACGTAACAAAGTGCGACACATGCCTCGTTTGGCAACCTTCGCTTACACGGCTTACAGACGCGTGATGGGCTTCGCGCGGGGGCGGCGATATAAAGAAAGCGAACGAATTCACGTTCCCGATTCGCGTCCTCTCTCAGGAGTCAGATCATGAAATTGCTTGTCGCTGCCTTGCTCGCCGCCACGCTCGCCGGCTGCGTCGTCGTTCCCGCGCGCCCCTATTACGGTGGATATTACGGACATCCGTGCTGTTATCGCTATTGATTGGCAATGCGAGTGAGCAGTGAAATCGGCGGCGTCATCGAATCTTGAATGATGCGGTATGCGAGCTGCTGATGAATGGCGCGCAATTCATGAAAAAGCCCCGCGGGTTGGCTCCCTGCGGGGCTTTATTTTCGACTCGGGCTCGGTCCGGCTCGGTCGGGCTCGGTCGGGCTCAGCGGCGATGGTCCCAGCCGCGTCCGCGGCCGTAATCGCGACGATCCCAGCCGCCGTGGTGACGCCAGTGTCCCGGCGGTGGGCCGCGCCAATAACGCGGCGGCGGGCCATAGTAGACGGGCGGCGGCGGGGCCACCATCATCGGCGCCGGAGCCGCATAGACGGGCGGCGGCGCGTAGACCGGGCCCGGTGCGATGATGGCCGGGCCGGGGATGCCGATGTTGACCGAGACGTCGGTGCGCGCGAAGGCGCTGCCCGAGATGAGCGTCGCGGCCATTCCCGTGGCAGTTGCCGTCATGATCCAGAATTTGCCTTGCATCTGATCTCCTTGTCATCTGCGCTTCGCCGGGCATCGCCGCGATGCGATGCGCCGCGAAGCGCGATCCGTGAACGTGATTTTACGGATCGCGTGTGCGCACCGGTGCTACGGTCGCACTACAGATGTAACAAGGCGTAAGGAAGCGCTGGACCCACGTCACCAGGACGGCGGACGAGGCACGATGCGGCGGCAGGGCACCCCTGCGATTCGCCCGACGAATCGGTTGCCCCATGAGCCTGCGGGGCACCGCTGGCTGAGGGCCGCGCCCCGGCGTCAGCGCCGATCGTGGTCGCGCGGCGCGAGAAAGCTGGCGGGGCGTTGTCCCCGGCGCGCCGATGTCGCGAAGTACGAAGGACGACGCAGGTCTTGCGTGTCGTGTGGCGAGCGCCAGTAAGGGGTGCGTGGTGCGCCGAGCAGATCGCCCGGCCGGTGTGGCGAGAGCGGAGGCACCGAGGCGGGCCATGCGACCTGACGCCAACGGGCGCCGGCGGGCACGACGAGGACCAGCATGACGAATACCAGCGTTACAACGGCGTAGACGGCGAGGGGCGAGAGGGCGGTCTCCATGACGAACTCCGGTCACCAACATGTCACACCACGGGGGAACGCGGCCTGGCGCGCAAAGTGTGGCGTTTCTACTATAGTCCATGCGCTCCGAGTCGCATGACGTGCCGTTCGCCGTGGAACGGTCGAACGGTCGAACGGCATGGCGATGGCGAGCACGTCTGTCTGCGCGATCCGAACGACATCACGCTTGGCGCCATGCGTGCAGACTCCCGAGTCGGCGGCCGGGCAAGGGCAGGGGGCACTCGATACGCTGCAACGCCGGGTCGGTGCGACTCAGGCTTCGGCGTCCTTGCCGAGGCCGTCCCAGCTGGTGGATACGGGCGGTGCGACGCCGAACAGGTCGATGATCCGATCGACGGTGTCGTCGACCATGGCGTCGATCGACTCGGGACGGTTGTAGAAGGCAGGCAGCGGTGGATAGACGATGCCGCCCATTTCCGTGACGGCCGTCATGTTGCGCAGATGCGCGAGATTGAACGGCGTTTCGCGCACCATCAACACGAGGCGGCGGCGCTCCTTGAGCGTGACGTCGGCCGCGCGCGCGATCAGGTTGTCCGACAGGCCGTGCGCCACGCTGGCGAGCGTCTTCATCGAACACGGCGCCACCACCATGCCCGCCGTGGCGAACGATCCGCTGGCGATGTTCGCCCCGATCTCGCGCACGCTGTGGTACTGATCGGCCAGCGCCTGCACGTCGGCGCGATCCATGCCGAGTTCGTGCCGCAGCGTGAGCCAGCCGGCGCCCGAGACGAGCAGATGTGTCTCGACTCCGCCCATGGCCCGCAGGCGCTGGAGCAGCCGCACACCGTAGATGGCCCCCGTCGCCCCCGTGATCGCCACGATCAGGCGCACGGGACGGCCGCCGTGCGCGGCGCGCGAGGCGCCTGTCGACACCGTCATCGAAGGTCGCTTACGCGAGTTCGGCGAGCACCTGCTTGAGTTCTCCGCTCTGGTACATCTCCATCATGATGTCCGAGCCGCCGATGAACTCGCCCTTGATGTAGAGCTGGGGAATCGTCGGCCAGTTGGCGAATTCCTTCACGCCCTGGCGGATTTCCTCGTCCTGGAGCACGTCGACCGTGAACAGGTCATCGACGCCGCAGGCCTTCAGGATCTGAATGGCGCGGCCCGAGAAGCCGCACATCGGGAATTGTGCGTTGCCCTTCATGAAGAGCACGACGGGATGATCGGTGACGATTTGCTGAATGCGTTGCTGGGTGGTCATGGTGGAAAGCCCGTTGGGATGCCGGAAAGTCGGCGTATCCGGCATTTTAGCGGTTTTCCGCCGCGTCCGTCGGTGGCGCTCAGAGGCGCCGTCCGCCCGTGGTGCGCTCGATCCCCGCGAGGTCGCGCTCGGAGACGACGTCCACGAAACCCGCCGCCACGCAGAGGTCGCGCACGTCGGCCGCCTGATGATAACCATGCTCGCACAGCAGCCAGCTTTGCGGCAGCAGTCGGGACGGCGCGCCGGCCACGATGGTGCGCAGCGCGGCGAGGCCGTCGGCGTGATCGGTCAGGGCATCGACCGGTTCGAACCGCAGGTCGCCCTGGCAGAGGTGTTCGTCGCCCGCCACGATGTACGGCGGATTGGAGACGATGATGTCGAACGGCGCGCTCTGCGACGGCAGGCCGGCGTACCAGTCGCTCTCGACAAACTGTACCCGGGCGTCCAGGCCAAGCTGACGGGCATTCGCTTGCGCCACGGCGAGCGCGTCGGCCGAGCGGTCGAGCGCGATCACCCGGGCGTCGGGACGGCTGTGGGCGATGGCCAGTGCAATGGCGCCGCTGCCGGTGCCCAGGTCGAGCACGCGCGGCGAGCGCCGGCCTTCGAGTCGCGCGAGCGCCAGTTCCACCAGCAGTTCGGTCTCGGGCCGGGGAATGAGTACCGACGGGCTGACCGAGAGCGTCAGTCCGAAGAATTCACGCGTGCCGGTCAGATACGCAATGGGCTCGCCCGCCACGCGGCGCGCCTGGAGCACGCGGTAGGCGGCAACCGTCTGCGGCGCGAGCGGTTCGCGATCGCGGGTGATGAGTTGCGTGCGACTCCATCCAAGGACGTGCGAGAGCAGAATGCGCGACTCCGACGGCGGCAGTCCCGGCTCGCGCAGCAACTGCGCGACGGTCGCCTCCGGCGGCGCGCTGGCCGTTTCCCTGGCGGTGTCCGGCGCACCTTGCGACATCACGCCGCCTCGCCCAGCGACGCCAGCAACTCGGCCTGGTGTTCGGTCACCAGGGCGTTGATCATTTCGTCCAGATCGCCGTCCATGATGTACTCGAGCTTGTAGAGCGTGAGGTTGATGCGGTGGTCCGTCATCCGGCCCTGGGGGAAGTTGTACGTGCGAATGCGCTCGGATCGGTCGCCCGAGCCGATCAGGCTCTTGCGGGTGGCGGCTTCCTTGGCCTGCTGGGCGCGCATCTGGGCGTCCTTGATGCGCGCGGCAAGCACCTTGAGCGCCTTGTCCTTGTTGCGGTGCTGCGAGCGATCGTCCTGGCACTCGACCACGATGCCCGTGGGCATGTGCGTGATACGCACCGCCGAATCGGTCTTGTTGACGTGCTGGCCGCCCGCACCCGACGCGCGGAAGGTGTCGATGCGGATATCGGCCGGGTTGATCTCGACATCGGCGACATCGTCCGCCTCCGGCATCACGGCGACCGTGCACGCGGAGGTGTGGATGCGGCCCTGCGTCTCGGTGGCGGGTACGCGCTGCACACGGTGCCCGCCCGACTCGAACTTCAGTCGGGAGTAGGCGCCCTGGCCGATGATGCGCACGATCACTTCCTTGTAACCGCCCAGATCCGATTCGCTGGCCGACATGATCTCGACCTGCCAGCGCTGGCGCTCGGCGTAGCGCGTGTACATGCGCAGGAGGTCGCCCGCGAAGAGGGCCGACTCGTCGCCGCCGGTACCGGCGCGGATTTCGAGGAAGATGTTGCGGTCGTCGTTGGGATCGCGCGGCAGCAGCATGCGTTGCAACGTGCCTTCGAGCGTCTCCATGCGCGCGCGGGCATTCGCGGCTTCGTCTTCGGCGAATTCGCGCATCTCCGGGTCGAGCGCCATTTCCTGCGCGGCCGCCACGTCGTTGGTTGCCTGGCGGTAGTGCTGGTACTGCTCGACCACCGGCGCGAGCTCGGCGTGCTCTCGCGTGAGCTTGCGGTAGTTGTCCAGATCGCGGGTAACGTCGCCCTGGCTCAATAGGCCATCAAGCTCGACCAGACGTTGCGTCAACTGGTCGAGCTTGGCTTGCATGCTCGCTTTCATCTATTTTTCGGCGGATCCCGAGGTGCGGAACAGTTCGGGAATGAGGTGGATGATTTGCTCGCGCGACTCGCCGCGCGCCGTATTGAGCGCGTGCGTCGGGCCGTGCAGGAACTTCCGGGTGAGGGACTGGGACAGGGCTTCGAGCACGGCGGCAGGATCGTCGCCACGCGCGAGCATGCGTTGCGCACGCTCGAGTTCGGCCACTCGCATGGCCTCGGCGCTGCCGTGGATGTCGCGGATGACCGGCACGACGCTGCGCGCGTCGAGCCATTGCATGAAGTGCTGCACGCGCGTCTCGATGATCGCCTCGGCTTGTGCCACGGCGGCCTGACGCAGCGCGTTGCCTTCGCGCACCACCGCGCCGAGATCGTCGACGGTGTACAGGAAGACGTCGGTCAGACGGCCGACTTCCGGCTCGATGTCGCGCGGCACGGCGAGATCGACCATGAACATCGGCTTGTGCTTGCGGGCCTTGATCGCGCGCTCCACGGCGCCCAGGCCGATGAGCGGCAGCGTGCTCGCCGTGCACGACACGACGATATCGAATTCATGCAGGCGCTGCGGCAGTTCCGAAAGTCGGATCGCCGTACCGCCGAGACGCTCGGCCAGCTTCTCGCCGCGTTCGGCCGTCCGGTTGGCGATGTAGAGCGCCTTCGGGTTCTGTGCGGCAAAGTGCGTCGCGCACAGGTCGATCATCTCTCCCGCGCCGATGAAAAGCACCTTCTGCGTACTGATGCTCTCGAAAATGCGCTGGGCCAGTCGTACGGCCGCAGCCGCCATCGACACCGAATGCGCGCCGATCTCCGTCTGGCCGCGAACTTCCTTGGCCACCGCGAACGTACGCTGGAAAAGCTGATTCAGATATGTGCCGAGCGCGCCTGCCTCGGCAGCCGTGCGTACGGCGTCCTTCAACTGGCCAAGAATCTGTGTCTCGCCGAGCACCATCGAGTCCAGGCCGCTCGCCACGCGAAACGCATGACGTACCGCGTCGGACTGGGGTAGGGCGTACAGATGGGGGGCGAGGTCGCTGGCGGGAATATTGTGGAATTGCGAGAGCCAGTGCACCGCGCGCTCGCGCGCGGCCGTATCGTCCGTCACGCAGTAGATCTCGGTGCGGTTGCACGTGGACAGGATGGCTGCCTCGGGGGCACTCGACCGACCGGTCCACAGGCTCTTGAGCCCCGCCAACGCCGGCTCGATCCGCTCGAACGGAAACGCCACCCGTTCGCGCAGCGAGACGGGCGCCGTGTGGTGATTCAGGCCGAGAGCGAGCAGTTGCATGATGTGGGGGATCCGATAGCCCCTGATTATAGCGCGTCGACGCGATGCCCGTTTCGTTCGCACCCCGTACGCCGCGCACTGGATCAGCGTAACCCATCATCGCGCAGACGCCCGGTTTTGACAAATAGGCGCGGGTTATACCGGGCATAGCGACATAGGGTGCGTCGGCCCCATCTCCGCGAAAATTCTGATATATCAGCAGCCTGGGCGTTGCGTCGGCGTGCCGCGACACGCCTGTCGAAACCTCGGCGCACGGTTGGGATTCGGGGATATACTGCGTTCGGGTTCCCGTCATTGGAGTCACGTCATGGGCATTATCGGCACCATCGTCGTCGGTCTGGTCGTTGGCCTCATTGCACGCGCCCTGCATCCCGGGCGGGACAGCATGGGCATCATCATGACCATCATTCTCGGCATAGCGGGCGCGCTGCTCGCCAAGTATGTCGGGCAAATTCTCCACATCTACACCGAAGGCCAGGCGGCCGGCTGGATCGCATCGATCATCGGCGCGATCGTGCTGCTCGTGATCTACGGCGCCATCAAGCGCGGCCGTACGGCCTGACGTTCGCGCCGCCGGACCGATCATGGATATTCTCGTGCTCCTGCTCGTGGGGTTGGTCGCCGGCTGGCTGGCGGGGCTGGTGGTTGGGGGAGGACTCGGTCTCGTGGGCGACATCGTCGTCGGTGTGATCGGGGCGTTCATCGGCGGCTGGTTGCTGCGCCATCTGGGTATCGCGGTGGGATACGGCACGCTCGGGCGGATCATCACGGCGACGATCGGCGCGATCGTCCTGCTCGCCTTGTTGCGGCTGGTACGACCCGTGCGGCGTTAAGCCGCACCCGGCTATCGGAATTCGGGACGTCTCGCGGCGTGCCCCACGCGTTTTCCTGCATTCGGCTATGCTTGTCGGCATCGCCTGGGCCCTATTGTCTTGACGTCTTGACTACGCGTGCGGCGTCGCCGCCACGTTCGATCCCCGTCTTCCGTCCTCCGGCGTGGCTGCCACGCCCGGCCAGGGGGTGGCGGCGCTCCTCGCAAGCTGGTACGCCCGATCCCCCAAAATCAAGAATCACATGTCTGCGACACGCAAATCCGTGCGGCCATTCATTGTGGCTTCCGTCATGGCGGCGACTTCCATGGTTGCCATCGAAGCCACGATCATCTCGACGGCCATGCCGCAAATCGTCGCCCAGCTCGGCGGCCTGAATCTCTATAGCTGGGTCTTCTCCGCGTTCCTGCTCGCGCAGACGGCCATGACCGTGGTGTTCGGCAAGCTGGCCGATCTGTACGGCCGCAAACCCGTGATCCTCGCGGGCATCGCCATCTTCCTGATGGCGTCGGTCGGTGGCGGGCTGGCGTGGTCCATGCCGGCCATGATCGCCTTTCGCCTGTTGCAGGGCGTGGGCGCGGCCTGTATCCAGCCGGTCAGCCTGACCATCATTGCCGACTACTACCCGATCAGCGAGCGCGGCAAGGTGCAGGGTTACCTCGCGAGCGTGTGGGCCATTTCGGCGGTGCTCGGCCCGATGCTCGGCGGTCTCATCATCCGCGACCTGTCGTGGGCGTGGATCTTCTGGATCAACATCCCCATCGGCCTGCTCGCGGCGCTGGGCTTCGTCCTGCACCTGCATGAGGATGCGCCGCGGCAGCGTCCGAGTATCGACGTACTCGGCGCCGGGCTTTTCACCGTGGCGGTGGCGGGGCTCATGATTGCACTCACCGATGCGAATGCGTTCACCGACACGCATGTGTGGGCCGGCGTGCTCGTGTGCCTGATCGCCTCGCTGCTGTTCGTGTGGCAGGAGCGACGCGCCCGGGACCCGATGATTTCCTTCGCGCTGTGGAGCCGGCGTCCGATTGCGGCGGCCAATGCCGCGACGCTGCTCTCGGGCATGGTACTCATGGGCCTGACGACATTCCTGCCGATGTACGCGCAGGGCGTGTTGCGCCAGACGCCGGTCGTGGCCGGCATGGCGCTCACCATGATCATGGTCGGCTGGCCGATTGGCTCGACCGTGGCCGCCAAGACGTTCACGCGCTTCGGCCTGCGCCGCATTCTGGTGGGCGGCAGCCTGCTCATGCCCGTGGGTGGGCTCGTCTTTGCGCTACTGGGGCCGAGCAGTTCGCCGCTGCTCGCCGGCTTCGGCTCGTTGCTGATGGGCTTTTCGATGGGCACCGGCAGCGTGAGCGCGCTCGTGCTGATCCAGGAGCTGGTCGACCCGACGCAGCGCGGCAGCGCCACGGCGTCGAACATCTTCTCGCGCAATCTGGGCAGCACCCTGGGTGCGACGCTGTTCGGCGCCGTCCTCAATTTCGGGCTGACCCGTTCGGACGGGCTCGCGCCGGTGACGTCGGACCAATTGCGTCACGTGCTCGAAGACCGGGGCGTGGCGACGGTGGCCGATCAGGCGATCCGCGCCGTGCTGCATCACTCGCTGCACCTCACGTTCCTGTCGATGCTGGCGATTTCGATCGGCGTGGTGCTGTTGCTGCTGCTGGTGCCGACCAACGCCGTCGACCGCTCGCGCAACATCAAGCGCGACAAGCCGGAGTTCGTGCCCGGCGGGCATTGACCGGCTCGCGGCGCGAACGGCCGACGCGTTACCGCGTCGCCGTCTCAGCGCGACGCCTCGGGCACCAGATGCAGGCGCGACTCGGTGGCCGCCTCGACCGCCGCACGTGAATAAGGCAACTTGAAGTACTCGCCGTCGAGCCACTTCTGCGCAAGGTCGCGATAGTGTGGGCTGTCCGGGTTGCCCGATTCGCCTGGCAGGTTCATTGCGCGGGTGTTGTCCCAGTTGCCCACGTCGACCACGATCCGGAACGAGGGACCGTTGGTCTGGCGGAAGTCGCTCACGCGGTACGTCGACTGGTTCGGCGTGAACGGGCTACCGCCCTTCGGAAGCGGGCCGACATTGAGCCTGGCGCGCATGTCGGCGTCCACGGCGTCGGCCAAGGGGTGGGCGTTCAGATTCGTCTGAAGCTTGCCCCATCGCCATGCACCCGGATCCGCGCCCTGGAGCTTCACCATTTCGGTCCATGCGTCGCCCAGGCTCGAGAGCAGCACGGCGTTGCGTTTGGCGTCGGCGTTCGCGCCGAAGCGGGCGTCAGGTTGCTCGAGGGCGTCGAGCATGGCGGCCGGATCGGGAGCGCCGAAGCTCTCGGCGGCAGTCCGGGGCAGCACGGCGTTCTTGTACGCGCGCCCGAGATGCCGGCTGAACCAGACCTCCTCCAGCGCGGCCGGTGCCGAATCCGCACCCATATGGGCATCCCAACCCTTGAGCAGCTTCAGCGCGGCGGCCGTGTTCGGGTCGTCGCTCGACAGCGGCGCGAGCAGTGCCACGAGACGGCGCGCCGGAATCGACACGATGTCGTTCTGCAGCCGCTCCGAATCTTCCAGCGACACTTTCTCCTTCGCCTTGAGCACTTCGTCGATGCGCGCGTGCCGCGAGCCGTTGGTCCACTCGAACCCGAGCTTGCGTTCGGCGTACGGGTAGCCGGGCGGCATGTTCATTTCGTTGGACGTCGTGAAGTAGCCGCTCGACGGGTTGTACGCCGAAGGCAGTTGATCGCGTCGCCAGAAGCCGGCCCATTCGTAGCGCCCATCGCCGGGCACGGGCATCAGGCCATCCCAGTTCGGCCGGATCGGCGCCATGCCGCTCGGCACCCAGCCGATGTTGCCCGCGGCGTCGGCGTAGACCTGGTTGACGGTCGGCGCGCCCCAGGTGTCGAGCGCCGTCTGGAACTGGGCATAGTTCTTCGCGCGCATGTAGCGCATGGCATCGAAGTATGGCGACATGCCCGGTTCGAGCCAGGCCGTGCGAACGGCATATGCGCGATGCCGGGCCGCGTCGACATGGATCACCGGCCCGTGCTTCGTGAACTTCAGGTCCGTCTGTACCGGGGGGCCGTCGCGTACCGGGATCGCTTCGTGCACCGTGCGCATCGGCACCCATTTGCCTCGGTAGCGATACTGGTCGGGGTTGGCCGGATTCAGGTCATAGACGTACAGGTCCTCCTGATCGATGTTGAAGATCGTGAGGCCGAAGGCGATGGTGCCGTTGTGCCCGATCGCCACGCCGGGGATGGCCGGCTCGCCGGCGCCGATCAGATCGAGCGTGGGCGTGCTCACCTGCACGATGTAGCGCAGGCTTGGCGCGGCATAGGCGCGGTGCGGGTCGTTGGCCATGATCGCGCGGCCCGTCGACGACTTCTGCGGAGAAATCACCCAGTTGTTGCTGCCCTCGGCCGATTCGGTCGATACGTCGTAAGGTCCATTCCCGGCGAGCTGCACCACGTCGGCGTCGGCACGCTGCAGCGAGTCCTTCGTGATCTTCACGCCCTGGGTGGCCAGCTCGAAGACCTTGAGCAGATCGTCGGGAAGGCAGGGGTCGAGGCCCGCGGGGACCTGGGTCTTCCATGCGGGTTGCAGGCCGACGCGCACGCCGTCGGCGTCCAGCGACGCCTTGCAGACGACCTTCGCGCGCGCCACTTCGCTCTTGAGGTTGCGCGTGAGCCCGTGACTCCGGATGCGTACGATGTCCTCGGCCGTCCACTTCGCCGGCCAGTAGCCTACCTTGCGGAACTCATACGGCATCTGGTCGGGGTGCGCGGCGAGCCAGTCGATGTAGGCGTTCACCCCGGCTGCGAACGCTTCGGCCGCGGGTTTCGCGTCGGGACCGTAGCGGCGCCATTCGGTGGCCATGTCGCCGCGATAGATGAAGCGACGCGCGGCGTCGTCCTGCGCCACGTAAGCGCGTCCGAAAACTTCGGACAACTGGCCAAGGCCGCGACGTCGCCACAGGTCGATCTGGAACAGCCGGTCGCGCGCGGCGTTGAAGCCCTGTACGAAGAAGCCGTCACGCTCGTTGGCGGCGAAGATGTGAGGGACGCCGTTATGGTCGATCAGGATGTCGGCCGGCTGCAACAGACCGGCGACCGTAAGCGTCTGCGACGGCGGCGGCGTGCCGTTCGCGGTGTCGGCGTGCGCGGACGCGCTCCACGTCGTGATGGCCAGGGCGAGCACGCTCGCGGCGTGGGTGGCGTTGAGGCGTTGCATTGTCTTCCTCCTGTTGTCCGGCGGGTATTGTTATTGCGGAGTACAACACAATCCTAGACGCATCGTACAGGCATGCAAGACCTATTCCGGGGAATGGAACAATTTTCTTAATATCTTTGTAATTCCGGGGTGCGGCATCGGCGGGGCGGGCCCGGTCGGGTGTTGGTGTCGGCAGTCGAACCGGGGGAAGGGCGGAGGGGGACGTTGCCGATGCGCGCCGGGACGTATGCGATCGAGGGCGCAATGCGAGGCGGTCCGGCGCGACCCGGCGAGTCAGCGGACGATGAACCGGCGCGTGCGAGAGGCGATCGGTTTGCCGCCGTTGGCGTGCGCGCGCAGCGCCTTCCTTGGTGATGTCGTTCGCTCGTCCGCCTCGTGTAGCGGAGCGTGCGACGGCAGGTGGCTGACCTTCACACTCGTTTGATAGCGGCGTCGCACCAGATACAACGGGCGGCCCTTCGATTCGTAGTAGATGCGTCCGACGTATTCGCCGATCACGCCGATTCCCACGAGCTGGATGCCGCCGAGGAACAGGATGCCGACGAGCAGCGAGGCGTAGCCGGGCACGTCGATGCCGTGAACGAGCGTGCGTAACACGATGTAGCTGCCGTACGCGAGCGAGAGCAGGGCGAGCGAGACGCCGATGTAGGTCCAGCACCGCAGCGGCACGGTGCTGAAACTGGTGATGCCTTCGAGCGCGAAATTCCACAGTCGCCAGCCGGAGAATTTGGATACCCCGGCCGCCCGGGGATCACGCGTGTATTCCACGATTTCCGTGTGATAGCCGACCCAGGCGAACAGTCCTTTCATGAAGCGGCGGCGTTCGGGAAGGCGTCTCAGTGCCGTGATCACGCGGCGATCCATCAGGCGGAAATCGCCCACGTTCTCCGGCAGCTTCACTTCCGACAGGCGATTGTGCACGCGGTAGTAAAGACCGGCGGCCAGGCGTTTGGCGAGACTGTCGCTTGCCCGGTTGGTGCGCTTGGCCAGTACGACTTCCGCACCGTTGCGCCAGCGCTCGATCATCACCGGGATGAGCGCGGGCGGGTCCTGGAGGTCGGCGTCGATGGGAATGACGGCATCGCCGCGCGCTTCGTCGATCCCCGCGCTCAACGCGGCTTCCTTGCCGAAGTTGCGGGTGAAGTCGATGACGCGGATGCGCGCGTCCGCACGGCGCAGGGCCAGCAGTTCGGTCAGGGTGTCGTCGGTGCTGCCGTCGTTGACGCACACGATCTCGAAACGTACGCCTGGCAGGTGGTCGATGACCTGCGACACGGCCCGATGGAACGCGCCGAGCGCGGGGGCCTCGTTGTGGCAGGGCACGACGAGCGAGACGAGCGGCGTGCGGGACGCGGCCGAGGACGTCGGCGAGAGAGGCAGCGTCGGCGAGGAACGGCGTTCGGAGCGGTTGGCGGCGCGCGACATGGTCATGACCTCGTGTACGCGGGGGCGCCGGACGGCCGGTGACAGGCGAGGATGGCCGGCCGGGCGCCGCGGGCGTTGGACGTATCGGCACTGTCGGGCACGTGCGCGAGGCAGCGGCGACGTCGCCACAGCATCGCTAGCGTGAGCAGCGGGATGACCGGCATGAACTGGAAGCCGATGTGCAGTACACCGAACAGTCCGAACGAGGGCGTGAGCCACAGCACGACGAGCCACTCGCGCTCGCCGCGCAGCCAGCCGCGCGACAGGCCGTCGCGCACGTACCACGCGACGACGAGCGCAAGGATCGCGAGATCGTAGTCGTACAGATAGGGGCTCACGAGCGCGGTTGCGCACAAGAGCGTGGCGGCGCGTAGCGCAAAAGCGGTCGGACGGCGCCAGAAATCGATCATGACCGCCACGGCGCCCAGGGCGACGATCCCATGCACGACGGCGGACACCACGAGCGGCGCGCCAAGCATCTTCATCATCACGAAGATCGTTGGCACGCGGGCGATCTGCGCGGTGCCGTCCACGATGCTCTGTCGCGCGAAGGTCGTGGCATGCAGGAAGGTCGGATACACCTCGGGCCCGAACACGACGGCGGCGAGCACCGTGGTGGCGACGACGGTTGCGACGCACGCGGCCAGCGCGCGCCACGCGCGGGCGCACAGAAATGCCAGCGGAAACAGGATCGCAATGTGTGGCTTGACGAAAAGCAGCCCGGCCAGCACGCCCGCCCAGACCGGCCGCTTGCGCAGCAGTGCCAGCGAGAAGCCCGCCAGAGCGGTGGTGTACAGCGCGATCTGGCCGGCGACGATCACGAGCAGCACGCCGGGGAAACCGACGATCGCCAGGCGGGCGTCGCGCCATGGTGCGGTACGTCGCAGGGCGGCGTAATAGAGCGCGAAGCCGACGGCGGCATAGACAGCGTACGCGTAGGTGAAGGGCAGGAGCGCGACGGGCGCGAGCAGGATCATCATCACGGGCGGGTACAGCCACGGCATGACGCCGCCCATCTGGCTCGCCCATGGCTCCGCGGCCAGTTGGGCTCGGAACATGACGTCGATGTTGTAGGCGTCGAGCGCGTGGCCTTGCAGCACGAAATGGGAGGCACCCCAGAACGGCAGGAAGTCGAGGCCGATGGGGCCGATCGTCGGTGGTGAGACGGCGTAGCGTCGATAGGCCCAGGCGCCGAGCACGACGAGCGCGATGAAAACCGCCGCGCCGCTGTACAGGCGGATGCGGGCGCGATCGTCGGACCAATGCCGGGGTTCGCGCGTTGTCAGTTCAACGACGGCCGACGACTTCGATGCCATGCAAGAACCTCCCGTGGGCTGCATGAAATGACGATGTTCGACAACGATGACTGCGCCGGTAGCGATGCGACGCGTTGTGCGTCGGGTCGCAACGATTGTCGCGGGATGGGAGCGGTTTTCTCAAGCCGGACATTCCCGGTGTGGCGAGCGGGCCGGTGCATCGGGCGAGCGCGTCTCGCGACGACGCAAATGCTCGCCGACACGGCGCCCCGCCTGACTTTCATATTAGACGAGACGGCCTCCAAAGCGTCATGTCCAGGGGGAAGACGCGTGGGTTCCGGTCCACGGTGTGGCAAACCAGCGTTTGAACTGGAAATTCAAGGCACGCCGGCGCGCAATGTGCCGCGCGTGTGGCGCCGCAGGCGGGGAGGGGAAAAGCCGGAGGGCCCTTTGCCGCGTGTCGCTATCGGGTGAGGCCGATGCCGTGCCACCAGAGTGTGTTCAGCGGCACCACGGTGACAAGCGAGAGGAGGGCGGTGGCGACGCAGAATCGGGTGGCGTCGCGAACGCCGATGCCCGCGAGCGCCATGGCGAGCACCAGCGGCGGCGCCTGATACGGCAGGGCGATAGTGGAAAAGCCGACGGCCTGTGTGAGCAGAACCGCCTTCATGCCGAGCGGCGCGCCTGCGGCGAGGGTGGGAACCAGTGGCGTGTAGAGTGCCGGCGCGGCGTTGGACGTGACGAGAAACGTGAGCGAAATCGACAGGGCGACGAGGACCAGGTACGCCGCCGAGCTCGACATCTGTGCAAGATCGAGGCGGATGAGTGCGGGACGCAATGCGTTGGCCAGTCCGGCCTGGTCGACGGCGGCGGTCAGTCCGATAACGGCGGCGACGAACCACAGCGGGGCGAGTTTGACCTGCCTGAGGAATGCGTCGGGATTCACCAGCCTCAGCGGGCCGAGGCACAGCAGCGCGATCCCCAGGCCGACCCAGCCGGCGGCGATGTGGTGCCACGGCTCTGTCAGCCACAGACACAGCATGGCCGACAGGGCGGCGAGTAGCCGCCACTCGCCGGGGCTCATGACCCTGGGCGCGGCGGCAATTTCGCCGTTTCCGTCGCTGCGGGTGGGCGTCAGGCGATCCGGGAAGAGGTACAAGGCGACGACGATCAGCACGACGCCGCGCATCACCGCGAGCGCGGGGATGAGCGCGAGCGAATATTCGCCGTAGCTCAGGCGCCACCCGAGCACGGTCTCGGCGGTGCCTGCCATCACGAGATTGGGAAGGTTGGCGGGAAGCACGGCGCTCGTCAGTTCGCAACTGGCCAGCGCCGTGGCGAGCAGGAGTCCGATGCGCCCGGGCCGTGCGCTTGTGAGTCCGACGCGTTCGCAGAAGCTGAGCACGATGGGAGTAAGGATGGCGATGCGCCCCAGTGTCGACGGCATGACGATGCCGAGAAGAAAGGCGATCGTCACGAAGCCGGCCAGCGCGGCGCCATAGGCGTGGCCGCAGTGGTCGGCCAGACGTGACGCGATGCGCTCGGCCAGGCCGGTCGTGCCGAGCGCCATGCCGATGACGGCGCCGCTGAAGACGAGCCAGAACGCGCTGGACGAGAAGCCGGAGAACGCGACGTTCGCGCCGAACGACGTGCAGGTCGCGAGCAGGAACATGAGGAGGAGGGAGACGAGGAGATCCGGCAGCCATCCGGTGGCCCAGTAGCTCAGGCAGAGCAGAACGACGATGGCGACAGCGAGCCCGTCGCCGCGCAGGCCGGCGGCGTACAGCGCGATGCCGGCAACGCCCGCCATCGTGGCGAGCAGCGCGTGGCGCCAGAGGTGGCGTCGGCAGAAAGCGTCGCCGGGCGAGGCCGAGGGCGTTGCCGACGCCGGAGAGGTCGAGGAGGTCGAGGAGGTCGAGGAGGTCGAGGAGGTCGAGGAGGCGCTGACCGGAGGCATGGGTGTCACCTGTCATCAAATAATATATAATTTTAATTAATTATATATTGTTAACGGATGAGGCGAACGATGCGTCAGTCAGCGGGCACGGGAACGGCGGTCGAGCGCGCGTATGAGGCTCTGCGCGAGCAAATCGGACGTGGGGAATTGAAGCCGGGCGAGGCATTGCGCCAGGACCATCTGGCGGCATCACTGGGGGTGAGTCACGTGCCGGTGCGCGAGGCGTTGACGATGCTGGCGGCCGACGGTCTGGCGACGAGCCGGGTCAATCGGGGCACGGTGGTGACGGCATTGACGGAGGCCGATGCGTTGGAGCTGGCGGATTTCCGCGCGGTGCTCGAGGGCCGTTTGATGGCCTTGGCCATGCCGAATCTGTCGCGAGCGGATATCGCTCGGGCATCGGCGGCGCTAGACGCCCTGGAAGCGGCGACGGATCTGGCGGACATCGTGGCGCGAAACGCGGCGTTTCACGCGATGCTCTACGCGAAGGCGGACCGGCCGTACTTCCAGCGCGCGGTGGCGACGGCGCGTCTCAATCTCGGCCGCTATCTGTTTCTCTCGTGGCGCGCCGAGGGCAACGCCGAACGCTCGCATGCCGAACACCGGACGCTGCTACATCTGTGCGAGACCGGCGACGATGCCGGCGCCGTCGCGCTGGTGGCGCAGCACAACCGCCAGACCGGCGAGCGCATCGCGCAGATCATTCGGGAGGAATGGGCGCGGTGAATACGCCGGATGGCGAACCGATTCGTGCCGCTCCGCAGAGCGTCCTGCGAGCGGCATGAGGACAAAGAAAAAGCCCGCGCGAGGCGGGCTTTGTCTGAGGCTGGAACGGGCTCGGACGTTGATCAGACGTTAAACAGGAAATTCATCACGTCGCCGTCGTGCACGACGTATTCCTTGCCTTCGGCGCGCATCTTGCCGGCTTCCTTCGCGCCTTGTTCGCCCTTGTACTGGATGTAGTCGTCGAACGCGATGGTCTGCGCGCGGATGAAACCGCGCTCGAAGTCGGTGTGAATCACGCCGGCGGCCTGGGGCGCCGTGTCGCCGACGTGGATCGTCCAGGCGCGCACTTCCTTCACGCCAGCCGTGAAGTACGTCTGCAGGCCCAGCAGCTTGAAGCCCGCACGGATCACGCGATCCAGACCCGGCTCGTCCATGCCCATGTCCGCCAGGAACTCCGCCTTGTCGGCGTCATCCATGTCCGCGATTTCCGCTTCGATGGCCGCGCACACCGCGACCACCGGTGCGTTCTCGGCCTGCGCATACTGACGCACGGCGTCCAGGTGCGGGTTGTTCTCGAAGCCGTCATCCTTGACGTTGGCGACATACATCGTCGGCTTGGCCGTGATCAGGCAGAACGGCTTGATCAGCGCCAGCTCGTCGTCGGAGAGCTTGAGCGAGCGCACCGGACGCGCCTCGTTGAGCACCGGCACCACCTTCTCGAGCACCGCCACCAGCTTCGCCGCTTCCTTGTCGTTGCCCGACTTCGCCGCCTTCGTATAGCGCTGCAGCGCCTTTTCGACCGTGCCCAGGTCGGCCAGCGCCAGTTCGGTGTTGATGACCTCGATGTCGGAGATCGGATTCACCTTGCCGGCCACGTGAATGACGTTCTCGTCCTCGAAGCAGCGCACCACGTGCGTGATGGCGTCCGTCTCGCGGATGTTCGCGAGGAACTGGTTGCCCAGGCCCTCACCCTTGGACGCACCCGCCACCAGACCGGCGATGTCCACGAACTCCACCGTGGCCGGCAGAATGCGCTCGGGCTTGACGATCTCGGCAAGCTTGCCCAGTCGCGGGTCCGGCACCTCCACCACGCCGACGTTCGGCTCGATGGTGCAGAACGGGTAGTTCTCGGCGGCGATGCCCGCCTTGGTCAACGCGTTGAAAAGGGTCGATTTGCCGACGTTGGGCAAGCCGACGATGCCGCATTTGAGGCTCATGCTAAATCCTGTGTGTCCGAAGCGGCGTCGAATGCGCCGGCGGGAGTCCCTGTGATCGCGCCGTCATTGCGTCGCGGAAAGTCCGCTATTGTACCCGTTCTGCCGTCAACGCCACCCGCTTCACCCCCCTCGGCGCCGTCAGCTCAATTGCTTGGCCGAGAACGTGTCGCACTTGTGCATGTCGCCCGACTGCAGGCCCTGACGCAGCCAGTACACGCGCTGCGCGCTCGTGCCGTGCGTGAACGATTCCGGCACCACCCGGCCCTGCGATTGCTGCTGCAACCGGTCGTCGCCAATGGCCGCCGCCGCCTTCAGGCCCTGCTCGATATCGCCCGGCTCCAGCAATTGCTGGTTCGCCCTGGCCGCGTTGTTCGCCCACACGCCCGCCAGACAGTCCGCCTGCAACTCCAGACGCACCGACAACGCATTGGCCTGCGTCTCGCTCATGCGGCGGCGCAATTCGTCGAACTTGTCCGATATCCCCAACAGATTCTGGATGTGGTGGCCGACCTCATGCGCGATGACATACGCCTGCGCGAAGTCGCCGCCCGCCCCGAAGCGCTGACGCAATTCGTCGTAAAACGCCAGATCGATGTAGACCTTGCGGTCGCCCGGACAGTAGAACGGCCCCATCGCCGTCTGGCCGGTCCCGCAGGCGGTCGGCGTCGCCCCGGAGAAAAGCACCAGTTTCGGCGCCACGTACTGACGCTCGACCTGCTGCGGGAATACGGTAGTCCACGTGCGCTCGATGTTGCCAAGGACCTTGCGCGTGAAGACGGTCTTCGGATCGTTGGCCGGCGCCGCGTTCGGGCTCGATTGGGGCTGCGACTGCGTCTGCCCCTGGATCATCTGCGAACCCTGGATGATTACCCTCGGATCGATGCCGAAGAAGTACGACGCGGCCAATGCCACCACGAGGGTGCCGATGCCGATGGTGGTGCGCCCCCCGAAGCCGCCGCCCCGGCGATCTTCGACATTCTGGCTCTCGGATTCGTTGTCGAGGCGCATGGCAGACTCCCTTTCGATATTCACTATGCGCGCCAGTATAGCGCCGCGAAATGACGTGCGACGTTGTGTCCCGGTCGCCACGTGCGGCCCGGGCGTCGCTCGCGCGGCAGGCGTGCGACAATACGCCATCTCGTTTTCTGAACCCAGCCGGCTCGCGCGATCGATGCGCTGGCGCTGCATTCGCCGCATGTCCCAAACGCAAACCTCCAGCCAAACGCACGACGTCGTCGTCGTCGGTGGCGGTCTGGTCGGCAAGGCCGCCGCCTTGCTGCTCTCGCAGGCTCGCCTGTCCGTCGCGCTGCTCGCCCAGCCGGCCGCTCCCGCCACCGCCGGGGGCGACGTGTGGGACGCACGCATCTACTCGCTTTCGTCGAGCTCGCAAGCCCTCTTCGAGCGCATGCGGGTCTGGCAAGCCGTCGATCCGGCGCGCGTGAACCCCGTCTACGACATGGAAGTCTTCGGCGACGAGCGCGGTAGCCTGCACTTCTCCGCCTACCAGGCCGCCGTGCCGCAACTGGCCTGGATCGCCGAATCGTCGAATCTCGAACGCGCCCTCGACGCCGCCCTGCGCTTCTCGCCGCAGGTCCAGTGGCTCGACGCCCGCGCCGATGCGCTGGAAGTCGATGCCGCCGCGGCCTCCGTGCGCCTGTCCGATGGCAAGACCTTGCGCGCCGCCCTCGTGGTCGGCGCCGACGGTGCCCATTCGTGGGTGCGCCGCACCGCCGGTCTCGACGGCTCGGTGCACCGCTACGAACAACTCGGCGTGGTGTGCAATTTCCGCGCGGAACGCCCGCATCGCGACACGGCGTTCCAATGGTTCCACGACGGCGAGATCATCGCGCTGCTGCCGCTGCCCGATCAACATGTCTCGCTGGTCTGGTCGGCCGCCGACGAGCACGCCAACCACCTGCTTGCGCTCGATCCCAAAGCGCTCGCGGCGCGCGTCGACACGTTCTCGAGCGGTGAACTCGGGCGTCTTGCGCCGGTCTCAGCGCGCGCCCAGGGTTTTCCGCTCGTGCTCGCGCAGGCCAGGCGCCTGATCGCCGCGCGCGTGGCACTGGTCGGCGATGCGGCGCACGTGGTGCACCCGCTCGCCGGACAGGGGATGAATCTCGGCCTGCGCGACGTGGCGGCGCTTGGCGACGCCGTCGCCGCGCGCGAGTCGTTCCGGGATTGCGGCGACGCGGCAGTGCTGCGCCGCTACGAGCGCGCCCGCAAGGAAGACATCGGCAGCATGGCGCTCACCACCGACGGCCTGCACAAGCTGTTCTCCACGCGCAGCCCGCTCGCGAAGTTCGTTCGCAATGCCGGACTCGACGGCGTGAACATGCTGCCGTTCGTCAAGAAATTCCTGATCGGCCGCGCACTGGGCTGACCCGGCATGACCCTCTGGGCGCGCGCTCGGCATTTGCCGTTCGCGCTTCCCGCTAGCCATACTTCTGGAGATTTTCGATGTTGCAACGTACTCGCGCCGCGGCGCTCGCGTTCGGTCTGACGGCACTTTGCGCCGCGACACTCACGACGTCCGCCTTCGCGCAGAACAAGGCCGACGCATCGCTCGATCGCGTGAAGGCCGCGGTGCAGAAGACGCTCGGCGCCGACGCGCCGATCAAGTCGGTGGCGCGCACGCCGATCCCCGGACTCTACGAAGTGTCGATCGGCGGCGAGATTCTCTACGCCGACGAGAAGGCCCAATACGTGATCCTCGGCGGCAACCTCGTCGACACGAAAACGCGCCAGAACCTGACCGAAGCGCGTCAGTCGGAACTCAACAAGGTCGATTTCGCCAAGCTGCCGTTCGATCGCGCATTCAAGTACGTGAAGGGCAACGGCAGCCGCAAGATCGCGGTGTTCTCCGACCCGAACTGCCCGTATTGCAAGCGCTTCGAAGAGACGCTCAAGTCGTCGAAGATCGACAACGTCACCGTCTATACCTTCCTCTACCCGGTGCTCGGCCCGGACTCAGACGCCAAGTCGAAGGCGATCTGGTGCGCGGCGGATCCGGTCAAGGCGTGGCACGACTGGATGCTCGACAAGAAGGCACCGCCCACGGCCACGGCCAAGTGCGACGACGCACCCGTGAGGCAAAACGTGGCACTCGGCCACCAGTACAACGTGACGGGCACCCCCACGATCATCCTGGCCGACGGCCGCCGCCTGCCGGGCGCCGTGCCCGCCGAAGAACTCGAAAAGGCGCTCGCCACGGTCAAGTAACCAGGCCACCGGCCACCGCACGCCCGACCTCCCGACAACAAGAAGCCGCCACGTCATGACCGCCACACCCGTCTTGCCCGCCGTTCGGTATGCGATCGTTCCGAAGTCGCCCGCCGCCCACCTGTTCGAAGTGAGCGTCACGGTCTCGAACCCTGCCCCCGAAGGACAGCGTTTCACGCTGCCCGCATGGATTCCCGGCAGCTACATGGTGCGCGAGTTCGCCCGCAACATCGTGACGATCGGCGCGACCTGCCGGGGCCGCAAGGTCGCGCTCGACAAGCTTGACAAGCACACCTGGCAGGCCGCGCCCTGCAAGGGCACGCTGATCGTGACGTATGAGGTGTACGCCTGGGACCTGTCGGTACGTGCCGCGCATCTCGACGACACCCACGGCTTTTTCAACGGCACGAGCGTGTTCCTGCGCGTGGAAGGGCAGGAACACGCGCCGTGCGAAGTCGACGTGCTGCGCCCGCGCGGCGCGGCATTCAAGTCGTGGCGCGTGGCCACCGCGCTCGCCCCCGCCGAGGGCACGGCAGCGCTCGACTTCGGCCGTTATCTCGCCGTCGACTACGACGAGTTGATCGATTCCCCGGTCGAGATGGGCACCTTCGTGCACGGCACCTTCAAGGCGTGCGGCGTGACGCACGAAGTGGCGATCACCGGACCAGTGCCGAATCTCGATCTCGAGCGCCTGCTGCGCGACATGAAGAAGATCTGCGAGTCGCAGATCCGACTGTTCGAGCCGGGCGCCAGTTCGCGCTCGCGTGTGCCGATGTCGCGCTACGTCTTTCTGCTCATGACAGTGGGCGACGGCTACGGCGGTCTGGAGCACCGGGCATCGACCGCGCTGCTCGCCAGCCGCAACGACCTGCCGGTGCAGGGCCAGGCGCGCATGAGCGACGCGTACCGCGGCTTCCTCGGCCTGGTGAGCCACGAGTATTTCCACACGTGGAACGTCAAGCGAATCAAGCCGGCGGCATTCGCGCCATATACGCTCGATCAGGAGAATTACACGCGCTTGCTATGGCTGTTCGAAGGCTTCACGTCGTACTACGACGACCTGATGCTCGTGCGCAGCGGTGTGATCGCCCCCCCGGCCTATTACGAGCTCGTTTCGAAGACGGTCGCGAGCGTGCTGCGCGGCAGCGGCCGCCTGAAGCAGACGGTGGCCGAGAGTTCGTTCGACGCCTGGACGAAGTATTACCGTCAGGACGAAAACGCGCCGAACGCCATCGTGAGCTATTACACCAAGGGCTCGCTCGTGGCGCTGGCGCTGGATCTGACCATCCGCTCGCAAACGCGCGGCCAGAAATCGCTCGACGACATCATGCGCGCACTATGGCAGCGATACGGGCGTGATTTCTATCGCGGCGCACCGGTGGGCATTGACGAGGCTGCCGTGCAGCCGCTGTTCGAGGAAGTCTCCGGCCTCGACCTGTCGGACTTCTTCGCCACGGCGATTCACGGCACCCGCGATCTGCCGCTGGCCGCGCTGCTCGAGCGCATGGGCCTCACGCTCGAACCGGTGACACCCGAGAATGGCCGTCCCTCGCTCGGTGCGAAGACGACCCGGCGCGGCGACGATCTCACGCTCTCGCAGGTGCTCGATGGCGGCGCCGCGCAGGCAGCGGGACTGTCGGCCGGCGACGTGCTCGTGGCAATCGATGGCCTGCGCGTGACGACAGGCAATCTGGACAAGCTGCTCGAGCGCTACCGCGCCGGCGACCGGGTCACCGTCCATGCGTTTCGCCGCGATGAATTGCGCGAAACCCCCCTCACGCTCGACGCCCCCGAGATCACGCAGTACCGCATCACCGAGACGCGGGATCGCGCCGCAGCGCAGCGTCGCGAGAAGTGGTTGTCGGCCTGAGCACCCGAGCGCCGTCGCGCGCCGAGGGCGGCCGGGGAGCCTGATGGCCGTCGATCGGACTTCGCCTGTCCGGTTCCGGTGCTCCGGCGCAAGCAGGCTCAGGCGGTGAGCGGACCCGGCACCGCCGGGTCGCGATTCTCTTCCGGGCAGGTGCGCGCCACGGCCAGCATGTGCTCGATGAAGGCCTGTGTCTTGCGCGGCAGGAAGCGCCGCGACGGCGTGACCAGATTCACCGGGCTTTCCGGCAGCGACCATTCCGGCAGGACTTTCACCAGACGCCCGCCGCGCAGCGCGTCTTCGGCCAGTATGTCGGTCAGCGCGGCAATGCCGCTGCCCGCAAGCGCCATCTCCTTGACCATTCCCATGCTGTTGACCTGAATCGCGCCCTGCATCGTGATATCCACGCGCTGGCGACCCTTTTGCAAGGTGTCGGAGGTGAACAGGCGCCGCGAGCCCTGCAGGATCACGAACCGATGGCCCGCCAGTTCGTCCGGCGTGGCGGGCAACCCGGTGGCGCTCAGATACAGCGGGCTCGCGTAGAGGCTGCGGGTGAGCATGAGCAGCGGGCGCGCTACGAGCGTCGAGTCGGAGAGCTGCCCGGCACGAATTGCCACGTCGACACGCTCGGCAATCAGATCGACCTGTCGCGAACTCAGGTCGATGTCGACCGTGATTTCAGGATAGGCCGCGCAGAAGGTGGCGAGCGGCACCGCAAGCCACTGCGCCGCGAAGTCGGCCGGGGCGGTGATGCGCAGCCGCCCGCGCGGCTTGCTCGACAACTGCGACGCGAAGTCGCGCGTCTCTTCCACTTCCTCCAGTATCGGCAGGCAGCGCTCGTAATACGCTTCGCCGACTTCCGTCAGTTCGAGCCGTCGCGTCGTCTTGTGCAGGAGCTTCGTGCCGAGGCGGGCCTCGAGCCTCGAGAGGCGGCGGCTCACGGTGGCCTTCGGCAGATCGAGCCGTTCGCCCGCCCGCGTGATGCTGCCGGAGCGCACGACCTCCGCGAAGATCAGCATGTCATTCAGATCGTCAATCATCGCGCGCGCTCCTCGGTGACGCGGTCGTCCCGTCGCCGCATGCGGCATGACAGGGGCGTGAACAAGTTAAGAACGGGACAACGCAGCCCGAATCCGAGCTTTGGGATCATTGTTCCAAAAAGGGAACAAACAATTCGATTTTACCGGCTTGTTTCATTTTTGGGGGTAACTAGAATTCATCCCAAGCCGACGTGCAATTCACGGCAACCCCGAAGCGGGGCGCCTGCGCGGACGGATCCTCTTACACCCCAGGCTCAGGAGCCAGTGAAATGACCACCATTCTCCAGATCAATTCCGCCGCCCGCTCGCAAGGCGCGAACTCGACCACCCTCGCCAACGAAACGGTGGCGCAACTGGTTGCCAAGCACCCCGGCGCCAACGTTGTCGTGCGCGACCTGCTCTCCGATGGCGTGCCGCACCTCGACGAAGCCGTGATCGGTGCGTTCTTTACGCCCGAAGAGCAGCGCTCGGCCGAGCAGAAGGCCATCATCGCCCGCAGCGACGAACTGATTGCGGAAATCCAGGCCGCCGACTATGTCGTGTTCGGTGTGCCGCTGTACAACTTCCAGGTGCCGACGCAGCTCAAGTCGTACTTCGACTGGATCGCCCGTGCCCGCGTGACGTTCCGTTACCGTGAAGACGGCAGCGTGGAAGGCCTGATCCAGGGCAAGAAGGTGATCGTGGCGTTCGCGCGCGGCGGCAACTACAAGGACACGCCGGCCGACAGCCAGACGCCGTATCTCAAGACGATTCTCGGCTTCCTCGGCATGACGGACGTGACGTTCATCTTCGCCGAAGGCCTGGCACGCGGCCCGGAATCGGCCGCTGCCGCCTTCAAGGGCGCCCGCGAAGCCATCGCCGCGCTGTAATCGCGCAGCGCTCAAGGCTTCGGCTACCGCTTCACCCGCACGCGCAGGTCCCCACATGGCCCATCCGACGCCCCTGCATCCGCGTCAGACCCGGCGCCCGGCTGCCCACGCCGGCGCGAGTGCCATGCCGCGCGTGCTTCCCGTCTCCCGTCCCGGCCGTTGTGCAGCGGCTGCGGGGGCGGGCGTTTTCGATCAGATCGACGAGACCGATCCGTTGCTGTCGATCGACATCTTTCGCCGCCACGGCGCATGCATTCCGCCGCATCCGCATGCCGGATGCGTGGTGGCGACTTATCTTTTTCCCGATACTGAAACCTCGCTGCGATGCCGACACGCGCATGGCGGCGATGACACGCTGCGTCCCGGCGACATGCTGTGGCTCGAAGCGAACTGCGGCACGGTGCACGAGGAATCGCCCGGCGACATGCGCGCCGCGGTACGCGGCGTGCGAATGATCGTCAACCGTGCAGGACGTCACGCCCAGGGCGCGCCCGCGCAAACAGTGGTGCGCAGGGAGGTCATGCCGCACTGGCGCGAAGGCGACGTCGACCTGACGTTGATCTGTGGCCAGTGGGGTGAGCGCAGCGTGGCGCGAGCCGAGGGCGCGCGCACGACGCTGCTGCAATTCGACTGGCGCGTCGACGCGCTGCGCACGCTGGAGATTCCGTGCGACGGACGTCGCTGGGTGGCGTTGATCGTACAGGGCGAGGCCGCGCTGGCCGGTCATGCACTGCGTGCGCAAGGCGCGGGCGCGCAGGCCGTGCGGCTGCCGCCCGGCGTGTGGCAATTGGCTGGCCGAGGTGGCGCACGCCTGGTGCTTGTCGGCGGCGAGCCGCTCGGCGAACCCGTGGTTTATCGCGGTAACTTCGCCGCGCGCGACGAAAGCGATCTGGTCGAGCTGACCCGCCGCTATCAGCAGGGCGCGATGGGCGTCCTGACGCCACTTGCCGAAACGCTCGCATAAGCAAAGCTCCCGGCATCGCGGCCGGTTCCCCCCGCCAATCGAATCACATCGCCTCGCTTCGAATCGCTCGATTTCGCGTCTCGATGCCAGGCGTCGGTGCGTCCGGCACGACCGACGTCGCGGCGACAGGTGCCGGGCACCTGCCGGCGCGATGGCAGGCTGGGGGCAGGCACCGTCAGTCAGGCAGGCGCCAGTCGATGGGCGTCTTGCCGTGTTGTTCGAGGAAGGCGTTGGCGGCGCTGAAATGGCCGCAGCCGAGAAAGCCCCGGTGCGCCGAAAGCGGGGACGGGTGCGGTGCTTCCAGCAGCAGGTGGTCGTGTCCGGCGAGCAGCGGCGCCTTGGCCTGCGCGTGACTGCCCCAGAGCATGAAGACGAGCGGCTCCGGTTGCGTGGCGAGTCCGCTCAGCAGTGTGTCGGTGCACGCCTGCCAGCCGCCGGTCTTGAACGGCTTCGCGTGGCTGGCCGCATGGCCCGCTTCCACCGTGAGGGTCGTGTTGAGCAGCAGCACGCCTTGTTTCGCCCACGCGTCGAGATTGCCGTGCGATGGGGGCACGATGCCGAGATCCCGCTCGATTTCCTTGTACATGTTGCGCAGCGACGGCGGCACGCGCACGCCGCGTTGCACGGAAAACGCCATGCCGTGCGCCTGGGCAATGCCGTGATCGTCGCCGTGATACGGGTCCTGACCCAGGATCACGACCTTCACGTCGCGGGGCGACGTCATGCGCAACGCGTGAAAGATGTCGGCGGGATACACGGTCTTGCCCGCCGCGACTTCCGCATCCACGAACCGGCACAGGGAAGCATAGGCGTCGCTTTGCACGAACGGCGCGACCAGCGTCTTCCAGTCGCGCGGCAGGGCGTCGAACTGGTCCTCGATGCGCCCCTTCAGTGGCCCGGCGGCCTCGGGATGGCTGTCTTGCGCCACGGCGCGCGGTGCCGCCGGTTTCGTCGCACGGGGCACTGCCGCACCCGACTTCGGCGGACGACCGCGACGACGTACCGCAGTGGCGGCACTCGCTTCGGCCGGCGGTTGCGTGGTGGTCGAAGTCGGGTGCGTCGCGTCCGTCATGCCGGTGGTGGCGGTGGTGCTGGCGCCGGAAGCGGCCGCCGCACCGGCGGCCTCCGGAACCGGCTCGTCGAAGAGCGAACGTTGTCGTGCGTCGGACGTTGCCGAGGAGGTCGCGCGGGAGCGTGATGCCATCGATGCGTGTATGAAAAGTTCAAGAAGCGGCGCGGTCCGGCAAGCGCCGGGCGCCGCGCCCGTCGGCGTTCAGTGGCCGAGTATCTTTTGACGTAGTCGATAACCGCGCTGCGCCTTGCTCACGTTGTCGCTGCGCAACTCCGGGAGCGCTGCGCGCAGGTCGGCCGCGAGGGCGTGCAGAATGCGCTCGCCCTGGCCTTCGCGGTCGTCGTCCGGGGCGTCGAGCAGTTCGAGTTCCACTTCGACGAGCGGTTCCGTATGCCGGGTGCCGTCGATCGCCACGGCGACCTCGCCCTGGTCGAACGCAATTTCCACGGCCGTGCCGTCGCCGGCAATGTAGCGCCACAGGCGGCGCACGAAATTCGTCTCGAACTGCGCCACGACGTTCGCGCCTTCCGAGCGAAGCAGCTCGACAGTCTGCGGCACATCGCATGCGGCGATCAACGCGGCGAGTTCGAGCGCCTCGCCCTTGACCGACAGTTCCCACTCGTGGCGCACGTGCAGGCCGTCGCGGGCTTCGCCCACGGACTTTAGCGTCTGCAGCCACTGCCCGGCATGGCCGTCGCGCGCGACGTAGCGCAGCCGCAGGGCCGCCTTGGCGTGCGCGAGCGCGAGCGAGGGCGTGTCGAAGTACCGATTGACGAGATGACGCTCGCCGCGCGCCTCGGCGCCGGGCAGGTGGTCGAGGTGTGCGATCAGCGCGTCGGCGCGCGCGGCGGGCAGGTCGCCCGGCAGGGCGAGTTTGAGTTCGCGTTCGATGGCCATCGGTGTGCGCTCCGCGAAATCAGCGAGGCATGTCGAACAGCGTGGCCAGGGCATCGCCCGGCTCGGGCGCTCGCATGAAGGCTTCGCCGACGAGGAAGGCATTGACGTTGGCCGCGCGCATGCGCGTCACGTCATCGCGCGACAGAATGCCCGACTCCGTCACGACGACTCGATCGTCGGGAATGTGCTTGAGCAGGCCCAGCGTGGTGTCGAGCGAGACCTCGAAGTTGTGCAGGTTGCGGTTGTTGATGCCCAGCAGCGGCGTGCGCAGCGCGAGCCCGGCCTCGAGCTCGCGGCCGTTGTGCACTTCCACGAGCACGGCCATGCCCAGCTCGTGGGCCTGCGCCTCGAGATCGCGCATCTGCGAGCGCTCCAGGGCGGCGGCGATGAGCAGAATGCAGTCGGCGCCCATGTCGCGCGCCTCGTACACCTGATAGGCGTCGATCATGAAGTCCTTGCGCAACACCGGCAGGTCGCAGGCGGCGCGTGCGGCTTTCAGATAGGCCGGCGCGCCCTGGAAGAACTGGACGTCGGTCAATACCGACAGGCAGGCGGCGCCGCCACGCTGGTACGACTCGGCAATTCGTGGCGGCACGAAGTCCTCGCGAATCACCCCCTTCGACGGGCTCGCCTTCTTGATCTCGGCGATCACGCCGGGCAGTCCGGCGTCGATCTTCGCGCGCAGCGCACCGACGAAGTCGCGGGTGCGCAGGGCGCTGTCGTTGACCGTCGCCTCGGCGTCGCGCCGCAGGCTTGCGAGGTCGCGGGCGCGCTTCGCGGCGGCCACTTCTTCGGCCTTCACGGCCAGGATCTTGTCGAGAACGGTAGACATATCGATGTGGATTCGGAGGTTCAATGAAGGTCGGGCGTCACGTGTCGGATGCGCGACGCCGTCGCGTCGGTTCAAGCCTTGAAGCGCTGCGTGAACTTGACGAATGCGTCGAGCTTCGCCCGGGCAGCGCCGCTGGCGATCGACTCGCGCGCCATGCCGATCCCCTCGCCGATCGACGCCGCACGATTGGCCGCGTACAGGGCGGTGCCCGAATTGAGCACCACGATCTCGCGCGCGGTACCCGGCTTGTCGTCGAGCGCTTCGAGGAGCATCGTCTTCGACTCGTCGGCGCTGCCGACTTTCAGGCTGCGATTGCTCACCATCTGCAGACCGAAGTCTTCCGGATGAATCTCGTACTCCGTGACCTTGCCGTCCTTGAGCTCGCCCACCAGCGTGGCGGCGCCGAGCGAGACTTCGTCCATGCCGTCCTTGCCGTAGACGACGAGCACGTGTTCGGCACCCAGCCGCTGCATCACCCGCACCTGGATCCCAACCAGATCGGGGTGGAACACCCCCATGAGCTGATTGGGCGCGCCTGCCGGATTCGTGAGCGGCCCCAGAATGTTGAAGATCGTGCGAACACCCATTTCCTTGCGCACGGCGGCCACGTTCTTCATGGCGGGATGGTGGTTCGGCGCGAACATGAAGCCGATGCCGACCTCGCGCAGGCACTCGGCCACCTGGTCGGGCGAGAGCATGATGTTCACGCCCAGGGCTTCGAGCACGTCGGCGCTGCCCGACTTCGAACTGACGCCCCGGTTGCCGTGTTTGGCGACCTTCGCACCGGCGCCGGCCGCCACGAACATCGACGCCGTGGAAATGTTGAACGTATGCGACACGTCGCCGCCGGTGCCCACGATGTCGACGAAGTGTTCGTCGGCCGGCGCATCCACGTGGTTGGCGAACTCGCGCATCACTTGCGCGGCGGCGGCGATCTCGCCGATGGTTTCCTTCTTCACGCGCAGGCCGGTGATGATGGCCGCTGTCATGACCGGCGAAATCTCGCCGCGCATGATCAGGCGCATCAGATGAAGCATCTCGTCGTGAAAAATCTCTCGGTGTTCGATGGTGCGCTGCAGGGCTTCTTGCGGGGTAATCATTGCGTTGTCTCGTATCGGTTCGGCGTTCGTCGTATGCGGCTGGGCGGCTCGGGGCGGGTGGCGGCGCGCGTCAGGCGGCCTGCGCCACGCGCGGCGCGGCCTGCAGAAAGTTGCGCAGCACGTCGTGGCCGTGCTCCGAGAGAATGGACTCGGGGTGGAACTGCACGCCTTCGACGTCCAGCGTCTTGTGGCGCACGCCCATGATTTCTCCGTCGTCCGTCCAGGCCGTCACCTCGAGGCAGTCGGGCAGCGAGGCCCGCTCGATCGCCAGCGAGTGATAACGCGTGACGGTGAAGCGCCTGGGCAGGTTGGCGAACACGCCTTGCTGCGTGGTTTCGATCTCGCTTACCTTGCCGTGCATGATCTGCTGCGCGCGCACGACCTTGCCGCCGAAGGCTTCGCCGATGGCCTGATGGCCGAGGCAAACGCCGAGAATGGGAATTTCGCCCGAGAATCGCTTGAGCACGTCGAGCGTGATGCCCGCATTGGCCGGGCAGCTCGGGCCCGGCGACAGGCAGATGCGATCAGGGGAGAGTTCGGCGATCGCGTCGAGCGTGATTTCGTCATTGCGAAAGACGCGTACGTCTTCGCCCAGTTCACCGAAGTACTGGACGATGTTGTAAGTAAACGAGTCGTAGTTGTCGATCATCAGCAGCATGATGGTCCCTGTTCGTCGGGTGACAAAGGATTGTCGAACGCATGAGATTTGCGAATTCCCCCTGAGCGTGCCCCCACATTGAGTTCGCGATCCGCGGGGGAGGGCGCTATGGGGATGAGATGGACGTGGCGGGTTACCGCCACCAGCGCAGGGCGGCGGTCAGGGGCGACCAGAGGAGGGAGAAGGGCTGATGCGACTTCATGGTGAAGCCGATTGTAGCAGTATCTGCGGCCCGCCGTGGCGGGGTGTCGCAAAAAGCGGCCAATCGGCGAATTTCACGCGCCATCGGGGTAATTCTTGCAAGAATGTGCGCCCGACGGCGGGCTTCGGTAGACGAATCTGCGGCCTGGGAGGCGCGCCCGCTCAGCGTGGCCCGAGGATCGCCGCGAGCGCATCGTCCGGCGGCATGCCGCTTGCGCGCCGGACGATGCCCTGGGCGTCGCGGTACACGATGCCCGGCGTTCCCCGGAATCCCAGTTCCGCCATCAGCCGCTGATTCGCATCGAGCTTCTGTGCGACGGGCTTCGACACATTCCGTGCGGGTTTGATGCCGCCTTGCGCGAATTGCCGCTCGTTCCGGCGCAGGGCGGCCGACGCGTCGGCCGCCTCCAGGATCGCGGCCGCCTTGGTGGCGCTGTCGGCTCGGATCACGCCTACGACGACGTGCCGCAATTGCACTTTCCCCGCCGCCACCCACGGGCGGGCGATCTCCCAGAAGCGGTTGCAGTACGGGCAATTCGGATCGCTGAACATGAAGACCACGCGCGGCGCCTCGATCTTGCCGTCCTGCACCCAACCGGACGACGCGAGCCTTGACCACATGGCCTCGCCCATGGGCTTTTCGACCAGGGCTTTCACTCGCTCGACATCGAGCGGTTTGCCGTCCGCCCCGATGCGGGACCCGACGATGGCCCCGCCATCGCGCGACAGGTAGACGGCGAGCGGCTGCTGGCCGGCAAAACCGGCGTAGCCGCGCAGATCCGAACCCGTCTCGAATGGCTGCAAGCCACTCACGCCTTCGCGCTCGAGCGATTGCAGGACAGCCGGTTTGTCTGTCGCCGTGGGAGCGTCGGCCGCTGGGCTGCGTGTGGGCAACGCGAGCAGAACGGACGACGAGATGGCAAAAGCGAGACACAGGCGAGTGGACATGGCGAACTCCTTCGGCGCGCGGGACGCCGGATGGTGGGAAGCGGCAGGCGAGGCCTGCCGAAGAGCGGCTGAAACCTCCGGGGGCCGCGGGAGCGTCGTTCGTTGGGTCGACCTGCCTTCCTGCGGCATTTCCGGACAAGTCGGAGCGTGTTCGATCAGGATTAATCGAAAGTGAATCCGTTACCGTGAGGGCTCGACGCGATCATTCAGATACGCGAACTACGTGAACTGGACCAGGCGAGCGGGAGGCGTAGCGCAATGCGAGTGCTGCTGGCGGAGGACGACCCCAGGATGGCGAGGCGAATCGCGGGCGCCTTGCCGACTGCGGGCATCGACGTGACGGGAGTGGTCTGCGGCGAGGCGATGCTCACCGCGCACGCCGAAGACCGGTTCGATGCGCTGGTGCTGGATCTCGACACAACCGGCGCCGGTGGCCTGGGCATCATTGCGCGTTTGCGCACCGTGGAAGCGGATGTGCCCGTGTTGCTCATCACGTCGGCAAGCGCGGTGGAGCACAGGGTGGCCGGGCTGAATGCGGGGGCCGACGACTATCTGGTCAAGCCCTTCGACGTGCGCGAGCTGGCCGCGCGGCTGCACGCGCTGATTCGTCGCACGCAGGGTCGCTGCGCGCACCTGATCGAGGCGGGGCCGCTACGGCTGGATCCCGCGAGCGGGCTGGCGTGGCTGGGGCAGGCGCCTGTCGCCTTGTCGCGCCGGGAGATCGACTTGCTGGCGTGTCTCGCCAGCCATCGTGGACGATGGGTGCCGCCCGACACTTTGCATGCCAGGCTCTACGGCATGACCGCGCGAGTGCGCAGCAACGTGCTCAACGTCCACATCCACAACGTGCGTCGCAAGCTCGGCGGCAGTGCGATCCAGACGTCGCGCGGGCTTGGCTATCGCCTGGGGTGGGCGCTTGCAATACCGGAACCCGCAACGGGCACCGACACGTCGGTCAGGCGGTTCGCCTGCGCTTCGACGCGGTGGCCGCAGTCGCTTTGACGGCCGCTTTGGCGGTCGTTGCAGCGGACGTTTTGGCGGGGACTTTGGCGGGTGCTTTTGCGGGCGCTCTTGCGGGCGCTTTTGCGGGCGCGTTGGCGTTCGCCCTGCCGCGGGGGGCACGTGGCGCGCTGGCCGGCCGACGCGCCGACGCTTCGTCTTCGCGCTGTGCGGCGGTTCGTTCGAACACGTCGAGCACGCGGGCCAGATCGCTTTGTTCGCTCGCGTCGAGCGGCACGGCGAAGCTCAGATCCCGCACGGCCTTTGCCACCCGCCGGATGTTCCCGGGCGACGCGTGCGCGAGCATCGCGGGAATGGCCGCCATCGCCGTGTCGGGGGCCATGCGCAGCAGGCCGGCCTGACGCCGGATGATTTCGCGAAAGGTCTCGATCGAGAGATCGCGCTCGCCGCGCGGCAACGAGCGCGCCAGATTGAACTGCCGCTCGTCGGCTTCGCCGTGCAGGCGATGCACCCAGAGCAGCGCCCGGATGCCCGCTTCGAGCAGGCCGCCTTCGTGGAGCTCCTTCTGGCGGTGCTCCAGTGTGTGCCGGACGAACGCCACATGCTCGGGCGATGTGCCGGGGTGCACCCGGACGGCCGCGTCGTCGCTGCCGTGCAAGCCGGCGAGCGCCTGGACCCAGGCTTGTCCGTAGACGAACTCGAATGCCTTTTCGCAAGCGTCGTCGCGCACGTCGCGATAGAAGTCGAGCGATTGCTCGATGGCCGACGAGACGGCCGTCTCCAGCGCGAGGAAGGGGTTGTCGGGCGCCACCGGATGCCTCGATTCACGCACCCGCTCCGCCTTTTCGGCAAACGGTACCGCGAACGGATTGCGGTCGGACCAAAGTTCGTAGCTCACCCGCAACGGGTGGAGCAGTCGCATCCAGTAGGCGGAGGTCGGCGTGACCATCGACCGCACCCACGGTTGCACGAGGCTGCGATACAGCCCGAGATGGATGTCCGACAGATGCGCCACCGTCGCAAAGCGCCGGTCGCTCTGCGCGTCCGGCTGCACGATGGCCCGGACGTCCGCCACACTGCGTCGCTGGATCGACATCACGTAATCGCCGTCGACCAGCTCGCGGTGCGGCGTGTCGGCGGTCTTGTCCGCGATTTGCGCCTGATAGATGCCGGCGGGCAGCACGTCGATCAGGTCGATGTTGTTCACGAACTTGCGATGCTCCTTTCGTCCCGTGCTGCCCGACACGAAGATGCCCAGGTGCCCGATGCTCTCGTGCGTCGCATAGACGATGGTCTGGTCGTGGCTGAGCACTTCCGCGTCGTCGCGGTACATGTCGGTCACGAAGCCGAGCGCCTGCGGCGGCGGTGTGATGTTGTCGCCATAGGAGCAGAACACGACGATGGGCGAGCGGATGTTGCGCAGGTCGAGCCGCACGCCGTCGCTCGTGATCAATTCGGCGCTGGTGAGCCGGTTGCCGATAAACAGGTTGTCGACGATGTATTGCATCTCCTGCGCATTCAGGAAGACGTGTCCGCCCCAGTACTTCTCGAAGCCGAGATAGCGCGGCGCTTCGGTGTCGACGTTGGCGTAAAGGTGATATTTCTTGCGCCACAGCGTATTGGCCGGATCGAGGTTCTCGAAGTTCTGCACGAGCCACGCGCCGTCGAAACGCCCGTCGCCGAGGTCGCTCGTGAGGGCCGTGAGCCAGCTGCCGCCGAGCAGCCCGCCGGAGTAGCGCATGGGATTGCGTCCGCGCCAGCCCGCCCAATAGGACAGCGGCGCACCGGCCACGATGATCGGGCCGAAGAGCTCCGGACGCATCGCCGCCGTCATCAGGATCTGCCAGCCGGCCTGGCAGTTGCCGATGACGGCCGGCTTGCCTGCGCTGTCCGGGTGCAGCGAAATCACTCTCTCGAGGAACGCCGCTTCGGCGTGCATGACGTCTTCGACCGTTTGTCCCGGAACCGGGTCGGGCAGAAAACCCACGAAATAGCACGGATGGCCGGCGCGCAGGGCCGCGCCGATCTCGCTGTCGGGCTTGAAGCCGCCGATGCCCGGGCCATGTCCGGCGCGCGGATCGACCACGACGAAGGGGCGTGCGTTGGGCTGGGTCGGTGTGTCGTGCGGCGGCACGATGCGCATCAGGCAGTAATTGCACGGTCGCGGCAGATCGTGACCATCGAGGACGACCTCGGCGGGAAAGTCGAGCACGTTCGGAGCCGACTCGGCGAGGTGGGCCTGATACTGGTTGCCGCGCTGTCGCATGACGTCGGCGAACAGCACGCTGCGCTGCCAGGCGTCCACGGCATACTCGGCGGCGGCCGCCATCCACGGCAGGTGCGAGAGCCAGGGCGAGTCGGCGGTCGACGACGCCGTGGCGCGGGACGAAGCGGGGCGTTCGAGTGCGGCGGAGGCAGTCGACCTGGCCGATTTGGCAGACGCAGTGGACAACTTGGCGGGCATGGCAATGACCTCTCAGATTTGGCATGACGGCGCGCCGTTGGGGACGTTCGCTCTCGCGCGGCGTCACGCCATCGAGCTGAGCGTGCGGCGAAACCGTCGCAGCGAGAAGGCGAAGAACACCGCGCCGATGCCGGCGAGTGCCAAGAACTGCACCCAGACGACACCGATCCCGGCGCCACGGAACAGGATCGCCTGTCCCAGTTCGACGAAATGCGTCGTGGGCGCGGCGAGCATGACGTCCTGCACGAGCTTCGGCATGCTCTCGCGCGGCGTGTTGCCGCCCGAGAGCATTTGCAGCGGCAGCAACACCAGGATCAGCAACATGCCGAACTGCGGCATCGAGCGCGCGACCGTCGCGAGAAAAATGCCCATGGACGTGGTGGCGAACAGATGCAGCGTGGCGCCCAGCAGGAACAGCGCCACGGACCCACCGATCGGCACGTGCAGCGCACCGCCGACGATCAGCCACAGCGACATGGATGCCGCGATCAGGACCACCAGTCCCATGGACCAGACTTTCGCCAGCATGATCTCGGTCGGTGTCACCGGCATGACGAGCAAATGCTCGATGGTGCCGTGCTCGCGCTCGCGAATGAGCGCCGCGCCGGTCAGGATGATCGACAGCATCGTGATGTTGTTGATGATCTCCATGAGCGCGCCGAACCACGCGCGCTCCAATGTCGGATTGAAACGCACGCGCAGTGCGAGATCGACCGGGAGTTCGGGGGTGGCGCGATATCGCTGCAGGAATTCGCGCACTTCGGCCGAGACGATCTGCTGCACGTAGCCGCTGCCGGAGAACGCCTGGCTCATGCGCGTGGCATCGACATTGAGCTGCACTTCGGCCGCACGTCCCGCGAGCAGGTCGCGCTGGAAGTTCGGCGGAATGTTCAGCGCGAACGTGTAGGCCCCCTTGTCCATGCCACGGTCCACGGCGTCGGCCGTGATCATGCGCGGCATGGTGAACTGCGGCGGGTAGAAGGCCGAGACGATGCGCTGCGAGAGCGGCGAGACGTCCTCGTCCACGATGGCGATCGGCGCGAGGTGCAGCGTGTCGGGCTGCGCGGTGGCCGCCGAATATACCGCCGCCGTGAACGTGTAGATGATCAGCACGAGCATCATCGGGTCGCGCGCAAGGCTCCACAGTTCCTTCACGCCGAGCCGGTAGATGTTGGCCAGATGCCGCAGCACCGCAGGCGTGCGACGCGGCGGTGCCGCGTCCGCCCCGGCGGGGGCCGGGGGCGCGGAAGGCGAGGCAGTGGGCGAGCCAGTGGGGGAGGCGGTCGGTCGCGTCATCACTTGTCCTGTTTCCTGAGCAGCAGGATCGTGACGCCCAGAATCACGGGCACGGCGACCAGCATCGGCCAGAAGGCGTCGCCCAGATCGGCGAAGCCGAGGGCTTTGTTGAACACGCCGCGGCTGATGATCAGCATGTACGTCGCCGGATAGATCTCGCCGATGAAGCGGCCCGAACCCTCCATCGACGGCACCGGCGTGAGCATGCCGGAGAACTGGATCGCCGGGATCATGGTGCCGATCATCGTGAAGAAAAGCGCCGCGATCTGGCTGCGGGTGAAGGTGGACGCGAGCAGGCCGATACCTGTCGCGACCACGTTGAAGATGAACACGGCGGTGACCAGCGTCAGGAAGCTGCCCTTGACCGGCACGCCGAACAGCGTCACCGCCATCAGCGTCATGAGCAGGAAGTTCAGCATCGCGAGCGCGACGTACGGAATCTGCTTGCCGATCAGGAATTCCGTGCGCGTGACGGGGGTGACGTAGAGATTCAGGATCGAGCCAAGCTCTTTCTCGCGCACCACCGACAGCGCCGTGAGCATCGCGGGCAGCATCAGCAACAGCAGCGGGATCACCGCGGGCACCATCGCGGGCAGGCTCCTCACGTCGGGGTTGTAGCGAAAGCGCGTCTCGAGGTCGAGCGAGGCGGTCGGTCGCACGCCGAGTCTGCGCAGCGACTGATCGGCGAGCCAGTTCTGGTGCATGCCCTGGACGTAGCCCTGCACGGTTTCGGCCCGCATGGGCATGGCGCCGTCGATCCACGCACCGATCTGCACCGCCTTGCCGCGCGACACGTCGCGCGCGAAGCCCGGCGGGATCTCGATGGCAAGTGCCAGCTCACCATTGCGCATGCGCCGGTCCATGTCGTCGTAGCCGGTGAGCGGCGGCTGCTCGATGAAGTAGCGCGAACCGGCGATGTTGAGCGCGTAGTTCTGGCTGAGCGTGGTCTGGTCGCGGTCGAGTACCGCATAGCGCAGGTCCTCCACGTCCATGTTGATGCCGTAGCCCATCACCAGCATGAGCACGAGCGAGCCCACCAGCGCCAGCGCGGCGCGTACCGGGTCGCGCTGCAGTTCGAGCATCTCGCGCCAGAGGTAGCTGATCATGCGCGCGGGCGAGAATGCCTTGCGCGACGCCTGGGCGGCCGAGGGCGCGGCGGATGTGACCGGTGCCTGCGCCGCCGCAGGCGCTTCGGGCGTGCCGCCGCCCGCTTCGACGAGATACTCGATGAAGGCCTGCTCCAGCGTGGCCGCGCCCTTGTCGCGGGTGATCTTCGCGGGCGGGTCGGAGACGAGCACCTTGCCCGCGTGCATCAGCGAAATACGGTCGCAACGCTCGGCTTCGTTCATGAAGTGCGTGGAGATGAAGATCGTCACGCGATCGCGGCGCGACAGCTCCACCAGCAAACGCCAGAAGGTGTCGCGCGCCACCGGATCGACGCCCGACGTCGGTTCGTCGAGAATCAGCAGCTCGGGCTTGTGCACCATCGCCACCGCGAGGGACAGGCGCTGGCGCATGCCCAGCGGGATGCTGTCCGGCAAGGCGTCGATCACGTCGGCCAGTCCGAATCGTTCGACCATTTCGTCCACGCGCGCGCCGACTTCGTGCGCCGGCACGTGGAACAGGCGGGCATGCAGCACGAGGTTCTGGTGCACCGTGAGTTCGGTGTAGAGCGAGAAGGCCTGCGACATGTAGCCCACGCGCCGCCGCGTGTCGATGTCCCGGGGATCGACTTCGTGACCGAAGAGCCATGCCTGGCCGTCGCTCGCCTGCAGCAACCCGGTGAGCATCTTCATCGTGGTGGATTTGCCGCAACCGTTCGAGCCGAGAAAGCCGAAGATCTCGCCGCGCCGGATGCGAAAGTCCACATGATCGACCGCCACGAAATCGCCGAAGCGCATGGTCAGGCCCTTGGCCTCGATGGCGATCTCGGTGTGCTCGTCGACGTGCAACGGCGGAATCGCGACCGGCTCATAGCCGACTTTTTTCTCGTCCGGCAGCAGGTCGATGAACGCCGCTTCGAGATTGTCGCGGCGCGTGCGCGCGAGCAGCTCCGCCGGGGTGCCGGTGTCGAGAATGTTGCCCGCGTCCATCGCCACGAGCCAGTCGAAGCGCTGGGCCTCGTCCATGTAGGCCGTGGCCACGATCACGCTCATGTCCGGGCGTTCGCGTCGAATGCGCGCGATCAGGTCCCAGAACTGCGCCCGCGCGAGCGGATCGACGCCGGTGGTCGGCTCGTCGAGAATCAGCAGGTCCGGGTCGTGAATCAGTGCACAGCACAGACCGAGCTTCTGCTTCATGCCACCGGAGAGCTTGCCCGCAGGGCGCCCGAGAAAGGGGTGCAGGCCGGTGCTGCGCGTGAGATCGTCGATCCGGCGGCGGCGCTCGGCGGCGTTGTGGCCGAACAGGCGCGCAAAGAACTGCAGGTTCTCCTCGACGGAGAGCGTCGGATAGAGGTTCTTGCCGAGCCCTTGCGGCATGTAGGCGATGCGCGGACATACGATGTCGCGGTGCGCTTTGCTCGCCATGTCGCCGCCGAGTGCTTCGACGGTGCCGCTCTGCACGGCGCGTGCGCCGGCAATGAGTGAGAGCAGCGTCGATTTGCCCACGCCATCGGGGCCGATCAGCCCCACCATGCAGTTCGCGGGCACGTCGATCGAGACATTGTCGAGCGCGAGCGTCTTGCGCCCGTAGCGCATCGACACGCCGGCCACATGGATGACCGGCGGCAGGCCGCTTCCCGGCCGGGGCGGGTCGGGCATCGCAGGCAACGGGGACGTCGTGGGTACCGTCATGACACTCGACTCAACGCGACGGCAACTTCGTCTGTAACTGCGGCGGCCACGGCCGCTCGCTGTCCGTCTTCACCCAGGCCACGCCCGGCAGGCCGGTCTTGACCACCGTCAGGTGCTGTCGCAGCAACTCCGGCGCGATCTGCGCGCGCACGCGGAACATCAGCTTCTGGCGCTCGCTCTCGGTCTCGACGGTCTTTGGCGTGAACTGTGCGGTGCTGGAGACGAACGAGATGCTCGCGGGGATCACGAACTGCGGCGCGGCATCGAGAATGATGCGGGCCTCGGCGCCCATCGCGAGGCGTCCCGCCACCTCGGACGGCAGGAAGAACGTCATGTACACGTCGGACAGGTCGACGAGGTTGAGCACCTTGCCGCCGGCGCCCAGCACCTCGCCGGGCTGGGCCACGCGATACTGCACGCGGCCGTCGCGCGGGGCGCGCAGTTCGCTGTCGGTGATGTCGGCTTCGATGCGGTGGATGGTTGCCTGGGCGGCCTGCACGGTGGATTTCGCGCCCGTGACTTGCGCGTTGGCGGCCTCGACGGCGGATTGCGCCGCCGCCACCTGGGCGCGTGCGGCCGTGACAGCCGCGCGGGTGCTGCGCACGCGCGCGCGGTCGTCGTCGAGCTCCTGGACCGATGAGGCGCCTTCCTTCGACAGCGTCTCGGAGCGCGACAGGCGCCGCTGCGCCGCATCGAGTTCGGCTTCGCGCGCGGCAACGTTGGCTTCGGCGGTCGCCTTGTCCGACAGACGCGCCGCCGCCTGCGCCTGAATCGCGGCGACGTTGGTCACGGCCTGCTGATACTGTGCACGCGCTTCGTCGCGCTGCGCATTGAGGGTATCGATCTGCATCTTCGCGAGGACCTGCCCGGCTTTGACGAAGTCGCCTTCCTTCACGTAGATGGCCTCCACGCGTCCGGCGAGCTTCGTCGCGATATCGACTTCCGTGGCCTCGATCCGACCGTTGCCGCTGGCAAAGCCCGCGCCTGGCCCGGTGTGGTTGTAGGTCTTCCATCCATACCAGCCCAGGCCGATCACGACCAGCACGGCCAGTGCGGAAACCATCAGTTGCTTGGCGTTGGGAAGCGTCATGTTCTTTTGCCTCTTGAATTCATTGGGCGGTCCGCGTGGCGTTCGTTCTGCCCGGTGCCCCGGGCGCAGCGACATTGCCCGCCGGTGAGGGCTCGATCACGCGGGGCGTGCGCGCGAACGGGCCGGCAGGTGTGTCGGCCGCCGGCATCAGGCGGCTGCCGCCGCCGAGTGCCGTGTAGAGCGATACGCGCGCGGAGAGCAGCGCGCGACGCGTTTGCACCGTCTGTTGTTCGATCGCGAGGAGATCGCGCTGGGCGTCGAGCACTTCGAGGAAGGCCGCGGCGCCGTGGTCGTAGCGCAGCTTTGCGAGACGGGCGCGCTCCGACTGGGCGTCTTGCGTGGCCTGCAGGATCGAGACCTGATCGGCCAGCCAACGGCGCGCACTGAGGGCGTCCGCGACGTCGCGAAACGCGCCTTGAATCGCCTTCTCGTAGTTGGCAACCGATTCCACCCGACGCGCTTCGGCCAGGTCCAGGTTGTTGACGAGGCGCCCGCCCTGGAAGATCGGCAGGCTGATGCTCGGCGTGAAGGTCCACGCGGCGCTGCCGGCCTTGAATAATCCGTCGAGCGCACTGCTGGCCGTGCCGACCGAGCCGGTGAGCGTGATCTGCGGAAAGAACGCCGCGCGCGCCGCGCCGATGTTGGCATGCGCCGCGCGCAACTGATACTCGGCCGCGATGATGTCGGGCCGGTCTTCGAGCAGCGAGGACGGCAGCCCCGGTTCCAGATCGCGCATCAGCGCCGCGTCGTCGAAGGTGTGGTCGAGGGCATGCGGCGAGGTGTCGATCGGTGCGCCCACGAGCACCTGCAGCGCATGCGCCTGCGCGGCGCGTTGCTGCTGGAGCTGCGTGACGAGCGCGCGCGCCTGCTGCCACAGTGTGGTGACCTCGGTCAGGTCGAGCTTCGACGTGGCGCCGACCTGCTCGCGACGGGTGAAGATGCGCAGCGATTCGGCGCGGCTGTCAACCGTCTGCTGCGCCAGTGCAATGCGCTCGTCGAACTCGCGCAGGCTCAGCCATGTCTGGGCCACCTGGGAAATCAGACTGAGCTCGAGTGCGCGGCGAGATGCATCGGATGCCAAATAATCATCGAGCGCGGCATCCTTGAGATCGCGGATGCGCCCCCAGAAGTCCAGCTCCCATGTCGACAGCCCAAGTCCGACCTGGTACTGGCTGCTGATGTACGGATTGCCGGTAATGCTCAGGTCACGCGGCAGGCGCTGCCGGGTTTCGTTCGCTCCCACACCCAGCGACGGAAGCAGGTCCGCGCGTTGAATGCCGTACACCGCGCGCGCCTGTTCGACGCGCGCGAGCGCAACGCGCAGATCGCGATTGTTGGCCAGCGCGGTCTCGATCAGGCCGCGCAACTGCGGATCGGCGAAGTATTCCCGCCAGCCCAGCGAGGCCGCCGGTTGCGCGGCCGCGGTGGCGGGCGACGTGCTGACATCCGATGTCCATACGCTGGCCACCGGGGCCGCAGGACGCTCGTAGGTCGGCGCCATCGAAATGCAACCGCTGGTCAGGGTTGCCAGGACGGCGCTCAGGGTGGCCGTCACGGTCGTCGCAAGGGGGGACGCGACGCCGGAACGCATACGTGGATTGCATGGTTTCGCCATAGAAGTCTCGACCTCCCGACGGACATCCCACTATAGCGTGGCGACGTCGATCGACGTATACGAAAGTGGTCGAAAAAAAGCGAACGGTTGTGCTAAATCAACAAGGGCCCCGAATCGACTAGAGGATCAACTCAGTCGATTCGGAGCCCTGTGTAATGTCGCGTCATGCAGTGGTCACGGAAGTCCCGCCCGTTTCAGGTGCTGTTGCGCCAATTCGGGGATTCCGCGCGTTGGCGGGGGGGCGTTCCGTTTGTTCGGTGGGATGCGTCAAGTTGGTGCGCGCACCCGCCGGGGCGCCATGCCCCGGCGCCGCGAGCTCGGGTCAGAATTCGGCGTCGAGGCCGTCCTGCACCTGCTCGGCGGCGCGTAGCACGGCGCGCGCCTTGTTCTCCGTTTCCTGCCATTCCGACTCGGGGACCGAATCGGCGACGATGCCGGCGGCGGCCTGTACGTAGAGGTTGCCGTCCTTGATCACGCCGGTCCGGATGGCGATGGCCACGTCCATTTCGCCGCCGAACGACAGGTAACCCACCGCGCCGCCGTACAACCCGCGCTTCACGGGTTCGAGCTCGTCGATGAGTTCCATGGCACGTACCTTCGGTGCGCCGGTAAGCGTGCCGGCGGGGAACGTGGCGCGAAGCACGTCGATGTTCGACAACCCCGGTTGCAGGCGTCCTTCCACAGAGCTCACGATGTGTTGCACGTGCGAATACTTCTCGATCACCATCTTGTCGGTAACTGCCACGGTGCCCGTTTGCGCGATGCGCCCCACGTCGTTGCGCGCCAGATCGATGAGCATGACGTGCTCGGCGATTTCCTTCGGATCGCAAAGCAATTCGGTGGCCAGCTCGGCGTCGCGCTCGGGCGTGGCGCCGCGCGGGCGCGTGCCCGCGAGCGGGCGGATGGTGACGATCTCCTGTTCGCCGTCCGGCGTTTGTCGGCGTTCCTGACGCACGAGGATTTCGGGCGACGCGCCGACCACCTGAAAATCGCCGAAGTTGTAGAAATACATGTACGGCGAGGGGTTGAGCGAGCGCAGCGCGCGGTAGAGCGAGAGCGGGGCGTCGCGATACGGCTTGATGAGACGCTGGCCGACCTGCACTTGCATGAGTTCGCCTGCCGCGATGGCCTCCTTGGCCTTGGCGACGGCCGCGAGATAGTCCGGCTTGGCGAATTCGCGGAACGTCTCGGTGCGTACGCTGCCCGAGGTGACTGGCGCGTCCACCGGCGCCTTTAGGCGAGCGCGCAGTTCGCGCAGCCGCAGGCGGGCCTTCGAATAAGCCTCGGGCTGGGTGGGATCGGCGTAGATGATGAGGTAGAGCTTGCCGGTCAGGTTGTCGATCACGGCGAGTTCTTCGGTGAGCAGCAACTGGATGTCGGGCAGATGCAGGTCGTCGCGCGGCGTGGTGTGGGCCAGCTTTTTCTCGATGTAGCGCACGGCGTCGTAGCCGAAGTACCCGGCGAGGCCACCGCAGAAGCGCGGCATGCCCGGGCGCAGGGCGACTTTGAAGCGGGCCTGGAACCGGGTGATGAAGTCGAGCGGATCGCCTTCATGCGTCTCGACGATCGCCCCATCGCGCACCACCTCGGTCTTCGGACCGAAGCTGCGCAGCAGCGTGTGGGCGGACAGGCCGATGAACGAGTAGCGGCCGAAGCGTTCGCCGCCGACAACCGATTCGAGCAGGAAGGTGTTGGCGCCGCGCCGGTCGCCCAGCGCCAGCTTCAGATACAGCGAGAGCGGGGTGTCGAGATCGGCGAAGGCCTCGGCGATCAGCGGAATGCGATTGAAGCCCTGGTTGGCCAGCGATTTGAATTCGAGTTCGGTCATGTTGCACTCTGCCTGCAGGTTTGCCGGCGGGCGGTCCCGCGATGTCGGCGTGGATTGGCGTTGAGAATACCTGAGTGATGTCGGGGTGGACGTGCTGGCCCGCGCCCGGGGCGCAACGTAGGCGCGAGGCACGGGCAAACGCCCGCGGGATCGCCGCGCGAATTGCGTCTCGACGCATCCGCCCGCCGTGTAGCACGGCGCGCAGACAAATGACTTCTTGGGAACAACAACGATGCAAGAAACGGGTTGCCGAAGACGAGCTTCGGCGGTCCCGGCCACCCCTTGGAAGGGTTCAGCAGGACCAGCGTCGCCAGGGCCAGGCCCCCCGGTCGATCACGCCAAGACTCCGTTTCTTGTTCAGGAACATTGCGCTTGAATGCAGTGTGGAAGACGGCGAATTCAGCTCGCCAGATCGGACGTCGCCTTGGGCAGAATCGCCCGGGCGGCGCCCAGAATTGAGGCGACTATACCATCCGTGTCGATCGTTTGTATAGATTCGCCATGGTTGTAGCCGTACGGCACGGTGAGCGAGGCGCAACCGGCCGCACGGGCCGCCTGCGCGTCGTTGCCCGAGTCGCCGACGAGCACCGCCTGCGACGGCGATACGCCGAAGGCCTCGCACGCCTTGACGAGCGGCATCGGGTCGGGCTTGCGCCTGGGCCACGAGTCCCCGCCGTAGACGAGATCGAAATGATCGGCGAGCGCGTAGTGTTCGAGCAGCGCCACGGCGAAGCGGTGCTGCTTGTTGGTGATGCAGGCCACGGGCAGCCGCGCCTCGCGCAGCGCTGCCAATCCCTCACGCACTTCGGGATAGAGCACCGTGTTCTCGCCGTTGATCGACGTGTACACGGCTTCGTATTTGTCCTGGGCACGCTCGAACAGGGCCTCGATCTCGCTGTCGGGGAAGCGCTCGGCGAGTGTCTTGCGCACGAGGTTGGCCGTGCCCTTGCCCACGAAGGTCATCAGGCGCTCGGTCGGCACGGGGGCGGCGCCCAGGTCGGCCAGCATCGCGTTGAGCGCCACGCCGAAGTCGCCGGCGGTGTCGACGAGCGTGCCGTCGAGGTCGATCAGCACGGCACGAATGCCGTCGAGCCGGAGATGCGGGTTCTGGATCATGCCACGCTCGCCAGTTGGGCGCGCATCTGATCGATCACCGCCTTGTAGTCGGGTTTGCCGAAGATGGCGGAGCCGGCCACGAACGTGTCGGCGCCGGCGGCGGCGATCTCGGCGATGTTGTCGACCTTCACGCCGCCGTCGATCTCCAGGCGGATCTCGCGACCGGTCTCGGCCCGGTAGGCGTCGATGCGCGCGCGCACGGCGCGCAGTTTATTGAGCGCCTCGGGAATGAACGACTGGCCACCGAAGCCGGGGTTGACCGACATGATCAGCACCATGTCGAGACGGTCCATCACGTGGTCGAGGTAGTGCAGCGGCGTGCCCGGATTGAAGACGAGCCCGGCCTTGCAGCCGTTGTCGCGAATCAGGCCGAGCGTGCGGTCGATGTGGTCCGACGCTTCGGGGTGGAACGTGATGAGATTGGCGCCCGCCTTGGCGAAGTCGGGCACGATGCGGTCGACCGGGCGCACCATCAGGTGGACGTCGATGGGCACGTCCACGTGCGGACGAATCGCCTCGCAGACCATCGGGCCGATGGTCAGATTGGGAACGTAATGGTTGTCCATCACGTCGAAGTGAATCCAGTCGGCGCCGGCCGCCACGACGTTGCGGACTTCCTCGCCAAGCCGGGCAAAGTCGGCGGACAGGATGCTGGGGGCGATACAGAATTGCGTCATGGCGAGGTGGGGCGGTAGCGTCAAAAGCGCTATTTTAAAGCTTTCGCCTGACACCTGCCCGCGGTGCTCTCCACAGTGCTCTCATTGGCGAGGTCCGCACCGGCTTCGTGTGGTGGGTCGGCACGGGGGGCACGGGGGCACGGGGGCACGGGAGCACGAGGGCATTGGGGCGGCAAGTCGGCTGCAAGCGGGGCGGACGCGCATGAGCATCACGCCCGCCGGGTCGGCAGGGCCCCGGGATGTCCGCCGGTTGCGACCCGCGACGACTTGCCGCAGAATGCCTTGCAAAACGCGATGACGCGCGCCATGTCGCGCCAAGCGCAATGGTCGCGACGCCGCGGAACCGACCGACGACAGACCGACAGCCGGCGGCCCGACCGCCATGACCAGAACGCCATCAGAGAGCACGCATGCGCAACAGGAACACCCGATGAGCCAGTACGAATTTACCGTCACGGTGCGCCCGCAATACCTTCCGGAGCAATCGGAACCGGATCGGCGGCAATTCGCCTTCGCGTACACGATCACGATCGTGAATACCGGAGAAACGCCGGCACAGCTGATCTCGCGCCACTGGGTGATCACCGACGGCGACAACAAGGTGCAGGAAGTGAACGGCCTGGGCGTGGTGGGGCATCAGCCGTTCCTCAAGCCCGGCGAACAGTTCGAGTACACGAGCTGGGCCATGGTCGGCACGCCGGTCGGCACCATGCGCGGCGAGTACTTCTGCGTGGCGGAGGACGGCACCCGCTTCGAAGTCCCCATCGCCGAGTTCGCGCTCACCATGCCGCGCACGCTGCACTGAAATCGGGCATGAACGCAGTCACCGGGCGTCAGCGGCGGTCGTCGGACCAGTCTTCCCGCTTCAACGGATCGTCGGACGCGCGAGCGGTCGCGTCGGCATCGATCGGGTCGACGGTGTCGCTCGGCATCGGCCGGCTCGCCCGTGTCTGGCGCACCCGGCGGTGGGGCGACGGCCTGCGACGCATCACCACGATGGCCGCGATGATCACGACGGCAAGCAACACTTCCGGCAGTACCAGCAACGCCGGATATTCATCGAACAGATTACCCATGACGCTTTTCCTGAATGTGTTCGGGCGGTGGCGTGCCGGCCGGGGGCTGGCACTCGCCGCGTTGGCGGTATTGCTTTACGGTTGTTCGAGTGTGCCTCCGAAGGGCACCTATCGTCCAGGCACGCCACCATCGACCGTGGCCACGCCGCCCTCGGGCGCGGGACGCATGCAACCCGTATCGTGGTCGCAGGTCGACGGCTGGCAGGATGATTCGCTCATCGGCGCCCGGCTCGCGCTCGCGCAAAGCTGCGTCAAGCTGAGCCGCCAGAGTCACTGGCAAATGGCCTGCCGGGCCTCCGAGCAGCTCGACGATCTCGATCCGGCGGCGGTCCGTCAATTCTTCGAACAGTACTTTACGCCGTTTCGTATCGCGAACTCCGATGGCACGCAAACGGGCCTGATCACCGGCTACTACGAGCCGTTGCTGCACGGCTCGCGGGTGCGGGGCGGCGTGTACCAGACACCGCTCTACAAATGGCCGGCCGGCCGCCGTGCCGGATCGCTGCCCCCGCGGGCGGAGCTCATGCGCAGCGGCATGTTGCGCGGCAACGAACTGGTGTACGTGGACGACCCCATCGAAGCGTTCTTCCTGCAGGTGCAAGGCTCGGGGCAGGTGCTGCTCGACGACGGTACCGTCATGCGCGTGGGCTATGCGGGCAATAACGACCAGCCGTACAAGTCGATCGGCCGCTGGTTGATCGACCGCGGCGAGATCACGCCCGCGCAGGCGACGATGCAGGGCATTCGGGCGTGGGCGCGGGCCAACCCGTCGCGTGTGGACGCACTGCTCGACGTGAACCCGCGCTTCGTGTTCTTCCGCGAGATGCCGAACCACGGTGTGGGCGGCATCGAAGGCCCGATCGGGGCGCTCGGGGTGCCGCTGACGGCGGAGCGTTCGATCGCCGTCGATCCGGCGTCGATCCCGCTGGGCAGCCCGGTGTTCCTCTCGACCACGCGCCCGCCTTTTGGGCCGCAGGCGAATACGCCAATCAACCGGCTGATGTTCGCCCAGGACACCGGCAGCGCCATCAAGGGCGGCGTGCGCGCCGACTTCTTCTGGGGACTGGGCGACGACGCGGGCGATCTCGCCGGGCGCATGCGCCAGAGCGGCAAGATGTGGGTGTTCCTGCCGAATCAGTGACGCCGCGCGATGCGCCCCGCGCTCAGGAAGAAAAAAGCCCGCGGATTCGCGGGCTTTTATCTTTCGTCACGGCGCCGTGACGGCAACGGATTGTGGCGACCCGTCGCTTCGCGGTGGATGCCGTGTCGGTCGGGGGATCAGCGCGGGCGCTTGTCGAGCACGCGGCGGGCCTTGCCGACGGAGCGCTCGATAGCGCCGACCGGCTTCACGCGAACCGCGCACGACACGCCGATCAGCGTCTTGATATCGCGCTTGAGCTCGCCGCCCGCCGATTGCAGCGCGCTGTCGTCGTTGCAGCCGACCGCCGCTTCGACTTCAACGGCCATCGTGTCCATCGGGCCTTCCTTGTCCAGGATGATCTGATAGTGTGGCGAGAGCACCGGCTGGCGCAGCAGCAGTTCCTCGATCTGCGACGGGAACACGTTCACGCCGCGGATAATCATCATGTCGTCCGAGCGGCCGGTGATCTTCTCCATGCGACGCATCGTGCGGGCAGTGCCCGGAAGCAGACGCGTGAGATCGCGCGTGCGATAGCGGATGATCGGCAGGGCTTCCTTCGTGAGCGAGGTGAAGACCAGCTCGCCGAATTCTCCGTCGGGCAGCACTTCACCCGTCTCCGGATCGATGATCTCGGGATAGAAGTGATCTTCCCAGATGGTCGGGCCGTCCTTGGTCTCGGCGCATTCGCACGCCACGCCGGGTCCCATCACTTCCGACAGTCCATAAATGTCGACCGCGTCGATGCCCATGCGCTTCTCGATGGCCGTGCGCATGTCGTTCGTCCACGGCTCGGCGCCGAAGATGCCGATGCGCAGCGACGACTCGGCCGCCACCAGACCCTGGCGCTCCAGCTCGTCGGCGATCGCGAGCATGTAGCTCGGCGTGACCATGATGATGTCGGGTTTGAAGTCCTGGATCAGTTGCACCTGCTTCTCGGTCTGGCCGCCGCCGAACGGAATTACCGTCAACCCGGCGCGCTCGGCGCCGTAATGCGCGCCCAGACCGCCAGTGAACAGACCATAGCCGTAGCTGACGTGCACCTTGTCGCCGCGACGGGCGCCGGACGCGCGGATCGAACGCGCGACCAGGTCGGCCCAGGTGCTGATGTCGTTGGCGGTATAGCCCACGACCGTCGGCTTGCCCGTGGTGCCCGAGGAGGCATGCACGCGCGAGACCTGCTCCATCGGCACGGCAAACATGCCGAACGGATAGCTGTCGCGCAGATCCTGCTTCGTCGTGAACGGGAACTTGGCCAGGTCGGCCAGCGAGGTCAGATCGTCCGGATGGACGCCGGCCTCGTCAAACTTGCGGCGGTACACCGGCGAGTTCTCATAGGCATGCCGCAGCGTCGTCTTCAGACGGTCGAGCTGAAGGGCGCGCAGTTCGTCGAGGCTCGCTTTCTCGATCGGCTCGAGCGGCAAGGCGGTGGTCATGACTGTCTCCTTGGGACTTGCTACTTTCTACTACTACTCACTATGACGTGTATGTCTCGTGCCTGCATGCCCGGACCCACGTACTGCCCGGGGCCCGTCAGACGACGTTGCCCTTGATCTGTGCGGACTTGCCGCGGAACATGGCGACCACTTCGCCGGCCGAATTCGTCAGCCGGATGTCGTAGATGCCGTGACGCCCCGAAAGTACCTGCTCCTGCGCCTCGGCGGTGAGGGTGTCGCCCCCGGCAACCGGCTTCAGGAATTCGATGCTGCAACCGGCGGCGACCGTGTTGATGTTGTAGCTGTTGCACGCGAACGCAAACGTCGAATCCGCGAGCGTGAACATCAGGCCACCATGGCAGATGGCGTGGCCGTTGAGGAATTCGTCGCGAATACGCATCGACATGCGCGCATAGCCCGGACGCACTTCCAGCAATTCCATGCCGAGCCACTGGCTGGCGCGATCGGTGCTGTACATCGCCTCGCCCGTGGCGCGGGCGAGCTCTTCCGGTGTCATCTCACTGGGTGCCTTGGCGGCGGGGGAGGTCAGGCTCATCGTGTCTCTCGTCTTGTTTTGATATCGGTCTCTCGCGCGGCATGCGGTCTTGGCCGGGGCAAGCGCGCTGGGTGAGGGCGTCGGTCAGCGACCCTCGAATTTCGGTGCGCGTTTCTCGAGAAACGCGTTCACGCCTTCGGCGTAGTCGTACGAGGCGCCCAGCGCCCGCTGCGAATCGCGTTCCAGGTCGAGCTGCTGATCGAGCGTGTTGGTTGCCGACGCGTACAGCGCTGCCTTGATGGTGGCGAGCGCTCGCGTGGGTTGCGTCGCCAACTGGGCGGCAAGCTTCTGGGCTTCGGACATCAGCGCATCGTCGTCGACACAGCGCCAGATCATGCCCCACTGCTCGGCTTGTTCGGCCGAGAGCTTGTCGCCGAGCATGGCGAGCGCCATGGCGCGCGCCATGCCCACGCGTTGCGGCAGGAACCAGGTGCCGCCGGTATCCGGCAACAGGCCGATCTTCACGAACGCCTGCACGAAATTCACCGAGGCGCTGGCGAGCACGATGTCACACGCGAGTGCCAGGTTCGCGCCCGCGCCGGCCGCAATGCCGTTCACGGCGGCAATCACCGGCACCGGCATCGCGCGCAGCTTACGCACCAGCGGGTTGAAGTTCTCGTCGATCAGCGCACCGAGATCGGTCGAGGCGCCCGGCGTGAAGTCGAGATCCGCCAGATCCTGGCCGGCGCAGAAGCCGCGTCCGGCGCCGGTCAGCACGATCGCGCGCGCGCCTTGCGCCTGCGCGGCGTCGAGCGCGTCGCGCAATTCCGCATGCATCTGGCGCGTGAAGCTGTTGAGCTTCTCGGGACGGTTGAGCGTGATCGTCGCAACGTTGGCCTGCAGCGAGAGCTGAATCGTGGCGGTCATGAGTGTCTTCCTCCGGGTGTCTCTTGTCTTGGCGAAGCGCGATGAGCGATCAGACGCGTTCGATGGCGATGGCGATGCCCTGGCCCACGCCGATGCACATCGTGCACAGCGCATAGCGGCCGCCGGTGCGATGCAGTTGATACATCGCGGTCGTGACCAGACGCGCGCCCGAGGCGCCCAACGGATGGCCGAGGGCGATCGCACCGCCGTTCGGATTCACGCGGGCGTCGTCGTCGGCCACGCCGAGCTGACGCAGCACTGCCAGCCCCTGGCTGGCAAAGGCTTCGTTCAGTTCGATCACGTCGAACTGGTCCAGCGTCATGTTCAGCTGCTTGAGCAGCTTGACCGTGGCCGGGGCGGGGCCGATGCCCATGATGCGCGGCGCCACGCCCGCCGTGGCCATGCCCAGTACGCGCGCGCGCGGCGTGAGACCGTGCAGCCTGGCGGCACTCTCGCTGGCGAGCAGCAAGGCGCACGCGCCGTCGTTCACGCCCGAGGCATTGCCGGCGGTCACGGTGCCGTCGGGACGCACCACGCCCTTGAGCTTGGCCAACGCCTCGAGGCTCGTGGCGCGCGGGTGCTCGTCACGTTCCACCACGATCGCGTCGCCCTTCTTCTGGGCGATCGACACCGGCGTGATTTCCTGCGCCAGCGTGCCGTCGGCCTGCGCGCGCGCTGCCTTCTCCTGGCTGCGCAGCGCGAAGCGGTCCTGGTCTTCGCGATTGATCTTGAAGTCGTCCGCCACGTTCTCGGCCGTCTCGGGCATGGAGTCCACGCCGTACTGCGCCTTCATCAGCGGGTTGATGAAGCGCCAGCCGATGGTGGTGTCGAAAATCGCCGCCTGACGCGCGAAGGCGCTGTCGGCCTTGCCCATCACGAATGGCGCGCGAGTCATCGATTCGACGCCGCCGGCGATCATCAGCCCGGCTTCGCCGGCCTTGATGGCGCGCGCGGCGGTGCCGATGGCGTCCATGCCCGAGCCGCACAGGCGGTTGAGCGTGGCCCCCGGCACGTCGATCGGCAGCTCGGCGAGCAGCGACGCCATGCGGGCCACGTTGCGGTTGTCTTCGCCCGCCTGATTGGCGCAGCCGTAGATTACGTCGTCGATGAGCGTCCAGTCGACGTTCGGGTTGCGCGCCATGAGCGCCTTGAGGGGAATGGCGCCGAGATTATCGGCGCGCACGTCCTTCAGGGCGCCGCCGTAGCGGCCGATGGGGGTGCGGATCGCGTCGCAGATGAAGGCTTCGGTCATGATGTCTCGTTCCTGTCCGTGGTGATCGGGAGATGGCCCGGTGACGGTCGATGGCGGTCGATCGTGCCCGGGCGGCGGCGAGTGACTATGGTAGTGACTTGCCGCCGCGATGGCGCACGATGTCGGGTTTTCTCTCCGTCCCCTCTATATAGTTGAGTGTTGTGTCGCTCAGGCGGTCGCGTCGGCGGAGCGGGCCGGCACGTGATGGCGGCTCTGCACCACGCGGAAACGGTTCGCCACGAAAGCGGCGTCCGCCAGGCTCGCATTCGCGGCCGGGTTGCCGCCCGTGCCGTGATAGTCCGAGAAGGCGGCCGACTGGTTCACGAACACGCCGCCCGTGAGGTTCAGCGACAGCGCCACGCGGCCCTCGATAGCGGCGTCGAGCGCCTGGGCCTCGCCTTCGGCCGACGTCGTGTAGGCCGAGAGCGTGAGCGCACCGTGTTCGGCGGCGATGCGTCCGGCCAGCGCGAAGGCCTGTGCGCTGCTGTCGACGGCGATCACGAAGGCGATCGGGCCGAACCACTCACGCGTGAAGGTCGCCTCGTCGGCCACGTCGAGGGCCACGATCAGCGGCGTGCGAACGCGGGCGTCGGCGAAAGCCGGGTGCAGCAGCGACTGGCTGTCGAGGACCACACGACCGAGACCGCGGGCTTCCTCGATCCGCGCGAGCACGCCCTCGTTCTGGATCGCTCCGAGCAGCTCCACGGCCTTGGCCGGGTCGCTGCACGTTTTTTGAACGCTGCCCGCGATGGCGGACACGACCTCGTCGAACGACACCTTGCCGTCCGGGGTCTGGATGCCGTCGCGCGGAATATAGATGTTCTGCGGTGCGGTGCACATCTGACCCGAGTACAACGCCAGCGAGAAGCCGATGTTGCGGGCCATGCCCTTGAGGTCATCCGTCGAGTCGATCACGATCTGGTTCACGCCGGCCTTCTCGGTATAGACCTGTGCCTGACGGGCGTGGGTCTCGAGCCAGTCGCCGTTGGCGGTGCTGCCCGTGAAGTCGATCACGCGCACTTCGCCGCGCTGGGCGAGCTGCTGGACGATGGCGCCGTCGTTCGGGTTGGTCGCGGCGAGCGTGACCACGTCCGGATCGAAGCCGGCTTCCTTGAGCACCTCGCGAGCAATCTTCACCGTGATGGCCAGCGGCAGGATCGCACCCGGATGCGGCTTGACGATCACGGCATTGCCGGTCGCCAGGCTGGCGAACAGGCCGGGATAGCCATTCCACGTGGGGAACGTACAGCAGCCGAGGACCAGTGCCACGCCGCGCGGCACCACCGTGTAGCGCTTTTCCATGGCGAGCGGCGGGTTCTTGCCCTGCGGCTTCTCCCAGTAGGCGTCGGCCGGAATGCGGCGCAATTCGTCCCAGGCGTAGGCCACGGCTTCGAGGCCGCGATCCTGGGCGTGCGGGCCGCCGGCCTGAAACGCCATCATGAAGGCCTGGCCCGTGGTGTGCATGACGGCGTTGGCCATCTCGAAGCTGCGGGCGTTCAGGCGCTTGAGGATTTCGAGCGAGACACCGACCCAGGCGTCCGGCGTGGCGGCGCGGTACGACTTGTGCGCGTCGCTCACGCGGGCGAGCAGGGTGTCGATTTCGAAACCGGGATAGGTCGTGCCCAGGGCGAAGCCGAACGGCGAGGTTTCCTGGCCGACGCTTCCCGTGCTGCCGCGCTGCTCGAGCGGGAAGGCGGCGTTCAGATACTGCTTGAAGGCGGCTTCGCCGTCGGCGGCCGCCGTTTCGCCATACGCGCGCGGGCTCGGCATTTCCGTGAACGGGCTCCAGTAACCACGCGTGGCGATGGCCTGAAGGGCGCGCTCGAGAGTCTCTTGGTGTTTGGCGAAGAGGGGATGGGTCATGGTGGTGGATCTGTCCGTGTCGGGATGCGGCTGGCGGATTCGCTACCCGCCGGCGGGCACGTTCGTGCTGGCGCGCGGCAGGACGCAGGTGACGGCACCCGGTCGTCGTCGATATGCGTTGTCGACATTAATTAACCGACCGGTTGGTTTGTTAATATAGCATCAAATCTGCCGGGCGTGGCGCGTGATGACGCCGGGTTTTCCCCGACGGCCGGACGGTCTCCTGGCTCGCCGTCGGGCGTCAAGGCTGAACGTCTGCTTGGCGGAACGACAGGTGCGTGCCCGGGGGATCGATGGCATCATGCCCTGAACCTTTGTTTGCAGTGATGTGCCGTTACCTACCCCCGAAACACAAGACAAGACTTTGACTGGAGGAAGAAGAGGATGACGTACGAGAACATTCTGGTGGAGACGCGCGGTCGCGTTGGTCTGATCACGCTGAATCGTCCGAAAGCGCTCAATGCGCTCAACGATGCGCTGATGGACGAACTCGGCGCCGCGCTGACCGCCTTCGATGCCGACGACGCCATCGGATGCATGGTGATCACCGGTAGCGAGAAGGCGTTCGCTGCGGGCGCCGACATCGGCATGATGTCGAAGTACACGTTCGCCGATGTGTTCAAGGGCGATTACATTACGCGCAACTGGGAGACGGTGCGCCGCATCCGCAAGCCGGTGATCGCGGCGGTGTCGGGCTTCGCGCTCGGCGGCGGCTGCGAACTGGCCATGATGTGCGATTTCATTATCGCGGCGGACAACGCAAAGTTCGGTCAGCCGGAGATCAAGCTCGGCGTGATTCCGGGCGCGGGCGGCACGCAGCGTCTCACGCGCGCCGTGTCGAAGGCCAAGGCGATGGATATGTGCCTGACCGCCCGGTTCATGGATGCCGCGGAGGCCGAGCGCGCCGGTCTCGTATCGCGCGTGGTCCCGTTCGACAAGCTGCTGGACGAGGCGATCGGTGCGGCGAACACCATCTGCGAATTTTCCCTGCCGGTCGTGATGGCGGCCAAGGAAGCCGTGAACCGTGCGTTCGAATCGACCCTCGACGAGGGGGTGCAGTTCGAGCGTCGCATTTTCCATTCGCTGTTCGCGCTGGAAGATCAGAAGGAGGGCATGGCCGCATTCGTCGAGAAGCGCAAGCCCGTTTTCAAGCATCGCTGACGCTGTTGTGAAAAACGGTGACGACCTCCTTTGCGGGGGTCGTCCTTGTGGTAGGCTGCCGGTTTTTTCAGCAAGGGACGAAACGATGTCGACCAAACGACGTACATTGGCGCTGGCGCTCATAGTGGCTTCAGGGCTGCTGTTGAGTGCCTGCGGGAAAAAGGAAGAATCGGCCGCGGGCCGCTCGGTGGGGCCGGACGGCGCGCAACCCGTGTATGTCGTCGGTTCGGACGCCGCCTATGCGCCGTTCGAATTCGAAACGGATACCCGACAGATCGCCGGCTTCGACATCGACGTGATGAAGGCCGTTGCCGACAAGGCGGGCATTTCCGTCCGCTTCATCAACACGCCTTTCGAGGGAATCTTCAATTCGTTGGTGCAGGGTGATCGGGACATTCTGATATCGGCGATTACGATCACCGACGAGCGCAGCAAGCAGATGGATTTTTCGACGCCATACTTCGAGGCGTCGCAGTTGATTGCCGTGCCGGTCGACTCGACGGTGAAGAAGTTCGACGATCTCAAGTCGCTGAAGGTGGGTGTGCAGACTGCGACTACGGGCGACGAGGTCGTGCAGAAGCTCATGGGCAAGAACAACCCCGCCGTCAAACGCTTCGAAGGTACGCCGCTGGCGATGAAGGAGCTCGAAGCGGGTGGCGTGGATGCTGTCGTGGCCGACAACGGTGTGGTGGTGAACTTCATCTCCAACAATCCGAACGCGAAACTGCGTACTGTTTCCGACAGCAGCTTCCCGAAGGAGTATTACGGGATTGCGGTGCGCAAGGGCGACACCGAGTTGCTGGCCAAGATCAACAAGGGCATCGAGGCGATCAAGGCTGACGGAACGTACGACGCCATCTACGCGCGCTACTTCGGCAAGAAGTCGTAGTCGGTCGGTGCGCTGGACAATAAGGGCATCGACACCGGTGGGTGACGATGTCGGATGAAAAAGCCCCGTCCCGACGGGGCTTTTTCATGGCTTTTCAAAATATTTTCACAAAGGGCTTGCCAGCGTTCGGGGTTTTCACTAATATCTCGTCTCTCGC